>NZ_JAYMXF010000018.1:0-100057 GCF_048055755.1 Phaeobacter sp. JH204B | reverse complement strand
GCATCACCGCCGTGCACCGGAGCTGCTGCCACGACCCTGCCCTCGGATCCCGGGCTAAAACAAAAGGCTTCACAGCACCCAGAGATCCAGCAGCATCAGCACCAGCCCAACCGGCAGCGACAGCGCCAGAGCCACCAGAAGAGCCGCAGCTTTGGTGACCCGCGGAGCCGGTGCGGAATGATTTCGAATTTTATTCGCATTTTTCATATCTTCATTAACCATCATTTAGGTTTCGCTGCGGTTAATGGCGCCATGTTCGATTTCACACCAGCAGATGTCATGCCCCGCCCCATTCTCCGCGACGAAACCATCTCTGCCCTACCGCAATCGGCGGAATTTGCCCGCGCGCTTCAGGCGACGGGCAAGGACCCTCTGGTGCTGAACCAGATGAAAGGCACCGTCGTCATGCGCCGCAAGCTCTGGGGCCGCATCAACGTGGCCATGGTCAACCGCGCCCGCATCGACAAGCCGTTGCGACTGCTGGAACAATTGCAGGAAAACGGCCTGCGCCGCACGCCCGTCATCCTGTCGCCAGAAACGCCGACCCCCGCCCTCGCCCGCCACGGCGCGGTGGCGCTGGTCAGCCCGGCGCATGTCGGTTTGCTCGACCTCACCGGTGACCCGGATCAGCGCCGCGCGGCGCTGCATCAGAAATGGCGCAACCGGCTGGTCCATGGCGAACAGCAGGGGCTGCGCATCACCCGCCAATCCCTGCCCCAGACCCCGGCGCACTGGATCTTTGCTGCTGATGCCGCGCAGCAATCCAGCCGCGGCTATCGCAACTGGCCAGTGGATCTGACCCTGGCCTATGCCCGCGAGAACAAGGGGATGGCCAAGATTTTCGAAGCCCATGACGGCAAGGAGATCGTCGCCGCCGTGCTGGTGCTCTGCCATGGGCGTGGCGCCACCTATCACATCGGCCATACCACCGATCGCGGCAAGGCGCTGTCCGCCCATAACCTGCTGATGTGGGAGGCGATGTCCTGGCTTGCCAAACGCGGCTATGAACAGCTCGACCTTGGCGTGATCAACACCGAAAACGCCGCCGGTCTGGCCCGCTTCAAACTGGGCACCGGCGCACGGCTGCACCAGCTGGGTGGCACCTGGGCCTATTGGCCGCCGCTGGGTCGGCTGCTGCGTCCGCTCGCCGCGCTCGACAAACGGCTGATGAACCCCGGGCTCTCTGGACACTGCTAGGGGGACGTGATTATCTGAACACACGTTCAGATATGAACCCGATAGCATAGACCCCCGGGAGGAGCCCTGCTCATGAAACTGTCGCAAACCGCCGCCGTCATCACCGGCGGCGCCTCTGGCCTTGGTGAGGCCACCGCCCGTCATTTTGCCGCCCAAGGCGCCCAGGTCACGCTCCTGGATCGTGACGCCGAACGCGGCGCTGCCGTAGCCTCCGAAATCGGCGGGCATTTTGCCCAGACCGATGTCACTAGCGAAGAGTCGGTAGCCGCAGCCATGGCGCTTGCCAGCGAGAAGATGGGCAAGATCAACGTCTGTGTGAACTGCGCAGGCATCGCCCTTGGCATCAAGACCGTGGGCCGCGATGGCGCGCACCCTCTGGATGCCTATCAGCGCACCATCGACATCAACCTTGTCGGCACCTTCAACGTCGCCCGGCTCGCTGCGGTGGAAATCGCCAAATGCGAGGCTGAGGCAGACGGTGGCCGGGGTGTCATCATCAACACCGCGTCAATCGCGGCCTTTGACGGCCAAAAGGGTCAGGCTGCCTATGCCGCCTCCAAAGGCGGCGTTGTGGGCATGTGCCTGCCGATGGCCCGTGATCTCGCGTCCTCTGGCGTGCGGGTGATGACCATCGCGCCGGGCATCTTCATGACCCCGATGCTGGCGGGCCTGCCGGAAGAGGTGCAGCAGCAGCTCGCCGCCGATGTGCCCAACCCGGCCCGGCTTGGCGACCCTGCCGAATATGGCCGTCTGGCCGGGTTCATCGTCGAGATGGGCTATCTCAACGGCGAGGTGATCCGCCTCGACGGCGCGCTGCGGATGCGCTGAGGCGCTCTCGGTTGCCCGCATCGAAACCAAGACCTCAAGGGGCAGACCACCCCTTGAGACACCCCCTCTCCCCTCTCCGCGCAATACGGAATTGATCAGCGACAGCCTCCCGGTTCTCCGCTAGCCTGTCGCACAACCTTGCCGAGGGGGAGCAGACCCATGACCCAGCCCAACCTGCCGCTGACCGGCGCCTGTCTCTGCGGTGCTGTCCAGCTGCATGTCACCGCCTCCCCCCTGCTGACGCTGGCCTGCCACTGCCGCGATTGTCAGAAACTTGCCGCCAGCGCCTATTCCCTGACCGTCATGTTTCCGGCAGAGGCGGTCACCGTCACGGGAGAGCTGGTGCAGGGTGGAAAACACAGCGAAGAGCGCAAGCATTATTACTGCCCGACCTGCCTCAGCTTTGTCCTCTCCCGCCTGAAGGCGGCACCAGAACGGGTGAACCTGCGCGCCTCCCTACTCGATGATCTGACTTGGTTCACCCCCTATGTCGAAGTCATGACCGAGGACAAACAGCCCTGGGCGACGGTTCCGGCCTCTCACAGCTATGCCCGCTTCCCTACCACGGCAAAGGAGCTGGCGGATCTGATGGATGACTACACCCGAACCATCACACCACCCTCGCCCGGAACGGATCCGGCATGAGCAGATCCGAACGACAAAAGATGCAGGCGGGCGACTGGTACTGTTGCCTGGACAGCGAACTCTCCGCGTTGCGTCATCAGGCCCGCTTGGCAGTGCATCAGCACAATCACCGCCCCCCTGACCCCGGCGACAGCCTCAGCCCGTCACTGGCAGCCCTCTTTGCAGAACATGGGCAGAATTGCCTGATCGAGGCCCCGTTTCACTGCGCCTACGGGGTCAATATCACCCTCGGGCATCAGGTCTATTTGAACGCGGGCTGCACCATCCTTGATACCGCGCCGGTGCGCATTGGGGACCGCTCCATGCTGGGGCCGAATGTGCAGATCTACTGCGCCCAGCACCATAAGGATAAAGCCTTGCGCGCCAAGGGGTTGGAAATCGCCCATCCAGTCACGCTGGGGTGCGATGTCTGGATCGGTGGCGGCGCGATCATCCTGCCCGGCGTCAGCATCGGCGATGGCGCCATCGTCGGTGCCGGCGCGGTGGTGACACGAGATGTGGAGGCCGGGGTGACAGTGGTCGGCAATCCGGCGCGGGCGCTTCCTCGCTAGCATCCGCAGGGTCAAAACTCGCACCCATTGCGCAGCTACCGCGCGCCGCCTTAGGCTTCAATCAGGAAAAATTTATATTTTACAAAAGACTACGGCAGCGTCTTTGACCCAATATTTCGCACGCGAAACATTGGGTCAGCCCTGCTTACCGAAAAATCAGAGGGGCTTCAGCCTGCGGATTTCTCTTCCAGCTCCAGCCATTCTTCCTCAGCGGCAGAGAGTTTCTCCTGCCGCTCCACCAGCGCATCGGTGGCCTTCTGGAACTTCACCGGTTCGCGGGTGAACAGCTCGGGATCAGCCATCAGCTGCTGCAATTTGGCGATCTCCGCCTCCAGCCGCTCGATCTCTCCGGGCAGCGCCTCCAGCCGGTGTTTTTCCTTAAAGCTCAGACCGTCCTTGGGCTGGGCTTCCTGCTTGGGTTTCGGCTTGCTCGCCTTGGCTTTCTCAGCTTTCTCTGCGGCACCTTCAACCGGGGCACGCTGGGCCAGATAGTCACTCCAGCCGCCAGCATAGGCCGTGGCCCCGCCGCCGCCTTCCATGGCGATGGTGGTGGTGGCCACGCGGTCCAGAAAATCCCGGTCATGGCTCACCAGCAGAACCGTGCCATCGTAGCTGTCCAGGAGTTCCTGCAACAGGTCGAGCGTCTCGACATCCAGATCATTGGTCGGTTCGTCCAGCACCAGCAGGTTGCTCTGCCGCGCCATCAGCCGCGCCAGCAAGAGACGCGCCTTCTCGCCGCCGGACAGGGACCGCACCGGCGCGCGGGCCTGCGCCTCGTCGAACAGGAATTCCTTCAGGTAGCCGACCACATGTTTCGGCTGCCCCCGGACCATCACCTGATCCGCCTTGCCAGAAATCCCCAGAAGCGGATCCGAGGTCAGGTTTTCCCAGAGACTGGCATCGCCGTCCAGCTGATCACGGGTCTGATCAAACAGCGCCAGCTCCAGATTGGTGCCCATCTGCACATGGCCTTCATCAGGCTGTTCCAGCCCCAGCAGCATCTTCAGGAGCGTGGTCTTACCTGCCCCATTCGGCCCGACAAAGGCAACGCGATCGCCGCGCTGCACCTTCAGCGAGAAGTCCCGCACAATTGCCTTGTCACCGTAGGATTTTGTCAGCCCTTCGGCCTCGATCACCTTGCGGCCCGATTTGGGGCCCGCGTCCAGCGCCAGCTCAGCCGTGCCCTGCCGCTTGATCTGGCTGGACCGCTCCGATTTCAGATCCTGAAGCGCGCGCACCCGGCCCATATTGCGTTTGCGGCGGGCGGAGATGCCCTCCACCGCCCAGCGGCTTTCGGATTTGATCAGCCGGTTCAGCTTATGCCTCTGCTGGTCTTCTTCTTCCCAGATCTTGTCGCGCCAGGCCTCAAAGGCATCAAACCCCTTCTCCTGACGGCGCACCTGCCCCCGGTCCACCCAAAGCGTCGCGCGGGTCAGGGCGCGCAGAAACGCCCGGTCGTGCGAAATCAGCACAAAGGCGGCGCGGGTCGATTTCAGCTCATTCTCAAGCCAGGTGATCGCCTCGATATCCAGATGGTTGGTCGGCTCGTCCAAGAGCATCAGATCGGGTGCCTCGGCCATCAGCTTGGCCAGCGCCGCGCGGCGTTTTTCACCACCGGAGGCCGTCGCCACAGGGCGGGCGGGATCAAACTTCAGCCCCTCGCCTGCCCGCTCCACCTTGTACATCTCGCCCGGATCCAGTTCGGAACTGGCAAATTCGCCCAGCGTGGCAAACCCGGTCATCTGCGGGTCCTGCTCCATATAGCCGACGGATTTGCCCGGCGGCACCACCAGCGAGCCGGTGTCGGCCTCGACCAGACCGGCCATCACCTTCATCAGGGTGGATTTGCCGGAGCCATTGCGCCCGACCAGCGCCACCCGGTCGCCGGGTTGCACCACCAGATCAAGATCCGCGAACACCGGATCGCCCCCAAAGGTGAGGGAGATACCGGACATCTGTAAAAGAGGAATACGTGCCATGTGAGGCTGCTAAACCGGGGCGCGGGGCAGGTCAACGGCTGTCAGCGCACCGGACGGTCAACGCCAGTGACAATGGCGCGCAGCAGACGTTTGCGCGCTGCGGGAATAGTGGCGATTTCCACCGCCGTAAAGAGATGCAGCGTGCCAAGCTCGCGGTCGATCACCGCATGGTCGCTGACCCAGCCGCCCATCATCAGATAGGTGCGCAACAGGGGTGGCATCTGCTGCTGCGCCGCCTTGCCATCCACGGGCGGCAGATCCAGTGCCGCAAGGGGCAGCACCTGCGCCGCCCGCACCCCCACCCCCTGCCCGGTCGGTGCCTGATGACGGGCCAGCAGCAGGGCAAGGGCCTGCCCATAGGGCGCCGGATCAACACCCTGAAAGGACGAGCAGCCAAACAGCAGCTCGACCCCGTGATCATCGACAAACGCCGTCAGCGCCCCCCAGGCAAGCCGCAGGATATCGGCATCCTGCCAATCGGGATGGATGCAGAACCTTCCCAGCTCCAGCAACGGGCCACGACGGGCGGAAAACATATTCAGATCATAGCTTTGCGCGGAATAACTCTGGGCGATATATGCGCCATCTGGCAGCAGCAGAAGGCGAAAACAACAGACCAGAACACCGCTGGCCTGATCCTCGATCAGCATATGCTGGCAGCGCAGGTCCAGCGGTTCTGCGTCGAGCTTGCTGCGGCCGAAACACAGGCTTCGCAGCGCCCGCGCCCGTTGCAGATCGCCGCCATCACCGGCCACCTGCCCGGCGCCATCAATCAGCCGGACCCGATAGCGGCCACGACACAGCAGCGGCCGCGGCGCGACCTTTGCAGGGGACATCTTCACAAGGGGCAACAGATCACTCAACGCAGCTCTTCCAGCGACCACAGGCACCGCAGCCTGAGGCCTGCCTAGCATGGATCACGTATCAGCCAAACGACGAAAGCCACCCCGGATCGGGATGGCTTTCTCAGAATTTGATATGCAGGCCAATCAGACCCGCCGCATCATTCGATCAGCCCACCGGGACCAAAGTTGCCGAGGCTGCCCAGCAGCTGGCGCAAGAAGGTCTTGTCCTGCACGTTAGAGCTGGTCACGCGGCGTTGCAGGGGAATCACCCGGCCCTGCTCCAGACCGTAGCGTTCGATCCCCGTGACCACGCCCTGACCGTTGAAATTGATCGCAACCAGCTCCCGCGAGACCGGCTTGCTGGCCGAAGGTCCGCGTCGGCGCATCAGGGTGGAAACATAGTAGTAGCCGCCATCGGTCAGCACGCCCTCAGCCGCCGGAACCCCAATGGTTTCAGCAACGCTGTCCTTGGTATCAACGCCGACAACCACCTCTGACAGCAGCTCTTCGCTGGGGACATATCCGTGCTTGCGGTACATGGAACAGGCGCCAACCGCGAGCCCCGCTACCAAGAGAACCGTGACCCTTGTCGCCGCCTTCAGCGACCTCATACGTTTGGATGCCATGCTACTCTCTTGCCCCCCGGCTTGAATACGCCTTTGAACCGGATTACCTAAACCAAGCCTCCGGTTCAAGAAACGAAAGTCCCCCAAATGTCTGAGAGCACCGCTTTTCGGGTCGCTGACCTGCCGCAAAACCGCGCAACCTCGTTCGAACTGCGCCCCGACGCCGCTGGTCTGACCGCCCTCGCGCAGGAGCTGGGCGTCGACGATCTGCGCAAACTGCGCTTTGCCGGAGAGATCCGCGCTCTGGGCAAACGTGACTGGGAACTGGTTGCGGATCTGGGCGCCACCGTGGTGCAGCCCTGCGTGGTGACACTGGATCCGGTGACCACCCGCATTGATCAGAAGGTGCGCCGCAGCTTTATCGCCGGGATGGTGCATCCCGACAGCGAGGAAGAGGTGGAGATGCCCGAGGATGACACCAGCGAACCGCTGGGCAGCCATATCTCCCCGCATGAGGTGATGGTCGAAGCGCTGGCGTTGGCGCTGCCGCAATACCCCCGTAAAGACGGCGTCTCGCTCGGAGAATCAGTGCACGCCGAACCGGGTGTTGCCCCGATGCGCGACGAGGACACAAAGCCCTTTGCCGGGCTGGCCGCGCTGCGTGATCAGCTTGACGGCAGCCGCGAAGACTGAAAAGAGAGCGGCCAGACGATTCCGATTGGTGTTCATGCGCTGACCGGCCAAAAAACCACTTGCGCCAGCGTCAATTCGCAGTATTTTCGCGCGCTCATCGGAATTTTGGTTGGACATCGGCAAGGCTGAGGCCTAAACGCACGGCAGACCGATCGAAACATTGAATGTGAAACGCGCCGCGGGGACAGCCCCAAGGCCCCAAGTGACAAAGGTTGAGACATGGCTGTCCAACAGAACAAAGTATCCAAGTCGCGTCGCAACAACCGCCGCGCGCACGATGCACTGGTTGCTGCAAACCCGAACGAATGCGGCAACTGTGGCGAACTGAAGCGTCCGCACCACGTATGCCCCTCCTGCGGCCACTACGACGAGAAAGAAATCGTCGCAGCCGCTGACGAGATCGACATGGACGAAGACGCGGCCTAAGCCGCGTCTGCACCAGACTTAATGTCAGGCAGGCATTTTCATGGCGGGTAAACCCGATCAGATGCAGAAGAATGCCGGCCGCATAGTTATTTCGGTTGACGCCATGGGCGGAGATGCCGGCCCCGCAGTTGTGGTGGCCGGCATTGCCATGTCCGCCGAAAAGAACCCCGATCTGGGGTTCATCCTGCATGGTCCCGAAGAACAACTGACGCCACTGGTCGCCAAGAAGCGTATTCTCGACGGCCGGGTGGAATTCCGCGATGCCCGCGATGTGGTCACCATGGAGGACAAGCCCTCTCAGGTGATGCGCCACGGCAAGGGCACGTCGATGTGGTCGACGCTGGAGTCGGTCAAGGAGGGTGAAGCCGCCGGTGCGGTCTCCTGCGGCAATACCGGCGCGCTGATGGCGCTGTCGATGCTGCGGCTGCGCAAGCTGCCCGGTGTGAACCGCCCGGCCATTGCGATTCTCTGGCCGTCGCACAATCCGCAGGGCTTCAACGTGATGCTCGATGTTGGCGCCGATGTGCGCGCCGACGCGCAGGATCTGCTGCAATACGCCATGATGGGCACCTCTTATGTGCGCAATTCGATGGACATTCCCCGCCCCCGCGTGGGCCTGCTGAATGTCGGCACCGAAGAGCACAAGGGCCATGCCGACCTGAAAGAAGCCTATGGGCTGATCTCGGATCATTCCGAAACCGGGGGGTTTGACTTTGTCGGTTTTGTCGAGGGCAGCGATATCCCCGGCGATGTCGCCGATGTGATCGTCACCGACGGGTTCACCGGCAATGTCGCGATCAAGACCGGCGAGGGCACTGCCAGCCTGATGCGTGTCGCCCTGCGGGAAGCCTTTGAATATTCGTTCCTGTCCAGGATTGCGGCGCTGCTGGCGATGACCTCGCTCAAGCGGCTGTCCAAGCGCATGGACCCGCGCCGGGTCAATGGCGGTGTTTTCCTTGGTCTCAATGGCACCGTGGTGAAATCCCATGGTGGCGCGGATGCCACCGGTGTCTCGGCGGCGGTGAAGCTGGCCTTCCGTCTTGCCCAGCAGGGGTTTGCAGAAAAACTCGCCGCACGGGTTGCATCCTCTGTGGCGCTTACCCAAGATAAACCAGCGCAAATGGACGAGACCAAAACCGACCAGGCGCCCACCAAAAAAGACTAAAAGGCAGGCATCAGAATGACGCGACGCGCAGTAATTGTCGGGACCGGGCATTATCTCCCTGAACGCGTGGTCGAGAACGCGGAATTCGAAGCCACGCTGGATACGTCGGACGAATGGATTCGCAGCCGCTCCGGGATTGAGCGCCGCCATTTCGCCGCCGACGGCGAGACCACTTCCTTCATGGCCACCAAGGCCGCCGAAAAGGCGCTGGGTGATGCCGGGCTGACCGCGGATGATATCGACGCCATCGTGGTGGCCACATCGACCGCCGATCTCACCTTCCCCTCTGCCGCCACCATGGTGCAGGCCCAGCTGGGCATGACCCGTGGCTTTGCCTTTGACGTGCAGGCGGTCTGCGCCGGGTTTGTCTATGCGCTGAGCAACGCCAATGCGCTGGTGGCCTCCGGGCAGGCCGAGAAGGTGCTGGTGATCGGGGCCGAGACCTTCAGCAAGATCATGGACTGGAGCGACCGCTCCACCTGTGTGCTGTTCGGCGATGGTGCCGGTGCGCTGGTTCTGGAGGCGCAGGACGGCGCAGGCACCAGTGCCGACCGTGGTATTCTGGCCACCGACCTCAATTCCGACGGTCGCTACAAGGATCTGCTTTATGTGGACGGCGGCGTTTCCACCCAGAACACCGGCCATCTGCGGATGCAGGGCAATCAGGTGTTCCGCCATGCGGTCGAGAAACTGGCCTCCACTGCCAATACCGCGCTGGAGCGCGCCGGCCTGACCGCCGCCGATGTCGATTGGATCGTGCCCCATCAGGCCAATATCCGCATCATCCAGGGCACCGCCAAGAAGATGGGCCTGCCGATGGAAAAGGTGGTGGTCACCGTGCAAGACCACGGCAATACCTCGGCCGCCTCGATCCCGCTGGCGCTGTCAGTGGGCAAGGAACGCGGCCAGATCAAACAGGGCGATCTGGTCGTCACCGAAGCCATCGGCGGCGGTCTGGCCTGGGGATCGGTTGTCCTGCGCTGGTAAGCGGCAAAGCCAGCCCGAGAAGCGGCGCGATTTTACGGGCGGAACTCCGCGATGCAATTCATTGATATTGACAGGGAAATTCCCCCCGCCCTATGCTTTGCCAAACAGCGGGGATAGTCATGGGCGAAAAAACACTAACACGAATGGATTTGAGTGAAGCGGTCTTCCGCGAGGTTGGCCTGTCGCGCAACGAAAGCGCGCAGCTGGTGGAAAGCATGCTTCAGCATATGTCTGACGCCCTGGTCCGTGGGGAACAGGTCAAAATTTCTTCCTTCGGGACATTCAGCGTGCGCGATAAATCCGCCCGCGTTGGCCGCAACCCGAAGACCGGCGAAGAGGTGCCCATTCAGCCTCGCCGGGTTTTGACCTTTCGACCATCGCATCTGATGAAGGACCGGGTGGCAGACGGGAACCGTAAATAACGGTCAGTAACCACGGGACACACCACGCGATGTCAAAATCACCAGACGCCTTCCGCACCATCAGCGAAGTTGCGGAGTGGCTGGGGATCCAGGCGCATGTATTGCGTTTCTGGGAAAGCAAATTCACCCAGATCAAACCGGTCAAACGCGCAGGCGGACGCCGGTACTATCGTCCTGCCGATGTGGAATTGATCAGCAGCATCAAGTACTTGCTGCACGACAAGGGGCTGTCCATCAAGGATGTGCAGGCGCTGTTACGCGAACATGGCCCGGTCCATGTCGCCGCGATGGGCGGTGGCGCGCCGATAGATGCCGACACGGTTGAGGCGGACGCGGTCGAGGCGGACACAATTGAGGCCACGGTCGCAGAGGCGCAGGAGGAACCCGCCAGCGCGGAGCTGTCCGGGGGTGATCTTTTCTCCGACGCCGAAGCGCCCGCGCCCGAGCCTGCAACCGCGCAGACGCCAGAGGTGGCAGCCGCCCCCGCTGTTGAGATGCCTGCTACGGACGTGCCCGCCACTGCGCCTGTCACCGCGCCTGTCGCCTCCGCTGCGACCACTCCTGCCGCTGCACCAATGGCCCCTCTGGCT
This sequence comes from Phaeobacter sp. JH204B, assembly GCF_048055755.1. Taxonomy (NCBI): domain Bacteria; kingdom Pseudomonadati; phylum Pseudomonadota; class Alphaproteobacteria; order Rhodobacterales; family Roseobacteraceae; genus Phaeobacter; species Phaeobacter sp. JH204B. The sequence goes on along the minus strand of NZ_JAYMXF010000018.1, from coordinate 89,163 downwards.
GCGGATGCCTCCCCCGGCGCGGCCTCGGCTGGGATGCAGCCCGCAGCAGCGGCACCAATGGCCCCTGCTTCCGCCGCGCCTGTTGCGCCGGTAATGCCCGCAGCGCCCGCCGCAGGTGGCCCGCCCGCGCCAGTGGTCGGCTCCGCAGCAACGTCACCGGTGGATGCCGGTCCGGTTGAGGCTGCCGCCTTCGACGCCGCCGCCGTGGCGCAGCCTTCCGATGCTGGCCCTGTCCCGGCGCAGCCCGAAACCGGCGCTGCCTCCCTGACGCCTGTGCAGCCTCAGGGCGCGGCACCAATGGCCCCACTGGCAGATGTTCCACCCGCCGCAGCTGCACCCGCTCCGGCAGCGCCGCTTGCGGCGGAGCCTGCCATGGCGCCGATGGATCCGATTGACGCGGCTGTCGCGCAGACCGGTTCGGTCCACCCGCCTGCCGCACCGGTCAGCGAAACCGCCATCCCTGCCGCCGCCGAACCCACCAGCGATCTGCATGTCATGGCCGACGCCCCCGAGAGCGCGCCACAGGCAGATGGTCCTGCGGATGACCTCCCGCCCATGATGGGCGCGGCCATGCCGCAGGCACCCGACGTTTCCGTGCCGGCGGATACCGCCGACGCGATCGCGGACCTGCCCCCGGCGGCGCCATCCGATGTTGCAGCGGAGCTGACCCAACCGGGCCTGCCGCTTGGTGAGGAAGACGATGCGCTGCTGGATGCGCCTGTCGAGGCTGTGGCGGATGCGCCGGAGCAGGGGCAGGCGCAGCTCTGGCCGGAGACGCCGGAGGCGCAAGACCCCGGCACCGTGGAGGTCGCCGAGGCTGCGGCGCTCCCGCCGGTGGCGGCGGAAGGGAACAGGCTTGCCGAACCGTCAGCGGATCCGGCGCTGGAGGCGACAATCGAGATGCCGGTTGCGAGTCCGGTTGAGAGTCCAGCGGACAGCCCGGTTGCCATGGCTCTGGACACAGATGCGGGCGCAGATGACAGCGCCGCGCCTGCGCCATATGCGCCTGACAGCGCCATGTCTGATAGCGCCATGTCTGACAGCGCCGCGCTGATGGCAGAACCGGGCGAGCCGGTGACAACTATCGCGCCGGTGGAGCTGATGGCCGAGGCTGAGCCAGCGCCGCTCCTCGCACCTGAGCCTGAGCCTGAGGTCGAGCCTGAGCCTGAGCTCATCCCGGAGGCCGTGGAAGAGACTGCCGAAGACGCATCAATCGAGGCCGAGGCACCGAATCCCTCTCCCTGGGGGGATGAGGAGCTTGCCTCGCCCGAGGTGGAAACGCCGGTATCCATGGCAATGGCGCCTGCCGCCGATGAGGCCGAGGCCCCTGCCGGTGCTGGCGCGGATGTATTTGCTGCCGACTCTGATGCGCCGATGGCCGAGGCCCTCGCCGAGACGGATACGCAAGATCCCGTGGTGTTTGATCAGGGCGACAGCCCGGCACCCGTGGTTGAGGCGCTGGACAGCGATCCCGCACTTGGCGATATGCCACCGGACGCGCCTGCGGCGGAGGCCGTGCCAGAGGTCACAGTGCAGCCGCTGGCCGATCCTGAGGCCGATGTCGCACAGGAAGCTGCCGAGCCGGTAGCGACAACCGACTTTTTCGCTGGTGGCGATGTGTCAGATGACGCGCTGGCAGATGGCGATCTGATGCCGGGCGAACTGGCGGGCAGCGATCTGCTGACCGACGCAGCGGATGATCATCTGCCCGACGACAATGAGGCCCCCTCGCCCGAGGATGTGCCGCTGGCCTTTGCCGATGCGGCGGAGACGCCGGACGCTGCCGCGCCTCCGGCTGACGTGCTGGATATGCCTGACCCGGTTGCCGATCGTGCGGATCTTGAGGCTGTGGCGGCACTGGAAGCAGGGCCGGAAGAGCTGCCAGATCTGGCTGAGGTTGCGACCGAGGTTGAGGTTGCGGCTCCGGTTGCCCTGGAGGATCCGCAGCTGGACGCGGGCATTGTCAGCGACCCGGTCTTGGCTGCGCCTGCGGTTGATGAGGATCTGTTGACCACGCCGGTGCAGGAGGATGCCGCGTTGCCGGAACCTGACCTGCCGGAACCTGACCTCGTGGAACCCGACCTTGCGGGACTTGAGGACGCAGGATTTGCGGCTGTCGCGCCGGAGCATCCCGAAGCGGAGGCCACGGAACTGGCCACCGCTGACCCGGCATCCGAGGTGACCGAAGGCGCGGTTGAACCTATCGCGCCTGAGCCACATGACGAGGATGCGGCTGCGATGCCCGCGGGTGGCTCCGATATGGCTGCCACGGGCGAACTGAGCCTGCCGAGCGAATTGACCGCCCCTGTCGAACTGGGCGCGGCAACCGAATTGGCAGAGCCTGAAGAGCTGGCGCAGACCGCGCCGCTCGCAGAGCCTGTGGATGCGGCAACGCCGGACCATGAGGCGATGGCAGAGGTTATCGAGGTCGCAGAGGTCACGGAGACGGCGCCGCCGCTGGATGAACCGGCAGAGCCTGCCGCGCCGGTTTCCGCCCCGGCTGGGCAGGAATTTGTCGAACCCGATCTCCCCGCAGCCGATGTGGCCGAAGCGGACCTGCCCGCCGCTGATACATCTGCCGCTGACACCCCTACCGCCGACGATCCCACCGAGGCTGCGGCGCCGGAGCTTCGACCGCTGGTGATTGATATCCCCGATGAGGCGGAGCCGCGCGCTGCGCAGACCTCCGGCGCGCTGTCGCGGCTTGCGGGGATTGCGCAGCTGCCTGCGGATCATGTCGGACAGGCCCGCGCCTGTGCCGAGGCATTGCGGGCGCATCGGGGCGCTGCCTAGGGTCGCGTCACATTAATCTTGCAGAGACGGCGAAATAATCTGGTTTTTTCGCTTGCCCCTGCCGGAAAAACGGGTAGAAACCAGCGCAACGGGCTATAGCGCAGCCTGGTAGCGCGTCCGTCTGGGGGACGGAAGGTCGCAGGTTCGAGTCCTGCTAGCCCGACCAAAATACCCCGCCTCGCAAGGGGCTAAAAAACGCCCGCCCCTCTCTGGGGTGGGTGTTTTTGTATCTGCCTTTCGTGCAAGGTATTGATAATAAAGCGTTGGGAGGATCGGGATGACATCAGAACCACGGCTCGTGAGCGGAGCGGCACAGGGCGTGCTGTCGGATCGCCAAATCCGCCAGATGATCACCGAGGCTGCGATTTCCGCTTCTTCTCCGATCCTGAATGACCAGATCCAACCGGCGAGCCTTGATCTGCGGCTGAGTGATTGTGCCTATCGGGTGCGGGCCTCCTTTCTGCCCGGTCTGGGGCGCACGGTGGCCGACCGGCTGGAGGATCTGACCATGCACCGGGTGGCGCTGACCGGTGGTGCGGTGCTGGAAAAGGGCTGCGTCTATGTGGTGCCGCTAATGGAGCGGATCCGTCTGCCCGAGGGAATGACAGCCGCCGCCAGCGCCAAATCCTCCATCGGGCGGCTGGATGTGATGACGCGGGTGATCACCGATCAGGGTGTTGAGTTCGACCGGGTCACCGATGGCTATGACGGGCCGCTTTATGCGGAAATCTGCCCGCAGAGCTTCTCAGTTGTGGTGCAGCCGGGGCAGCTGCTGACGCAGATCATCTTTCGTCAGGGGCGCACATTCCTCAGTGACGCGGAGCTGCGCGCAGTGCATGAGGCGACGCCGATTGTGTCGGGAACACCGGTGATCTCCGACGGTCTGGGCTTCTCCGTCGATCTTCGGCCTGAGCGGGGCGATCTGGTGGGATACCGCGCCAAACATCACACCGGTGTGGTCGATCTGTCAAAGCTCGGCCATTACGATCCGGCGGAGTACTGGGAAGAGGTCCGCACCACCAAGGGGCAGATCATTCTGGATCCCGGTGCGTTCTACATTCTGGTGAGCCGCGAGGCGATTGCCATCCCGCCGGATTATGCTGCCGAAATGGCGCCCTATCTGGCGATGGTGGGCGAATTCCGGGTGCATTACGCGGGCTTCTTTGATCCCGGTTTTGGCTATGCTGCCGCTGGTGGGGCCGGATCGCGTGGCGTTCTGGAAGTGCGCTGCCATGATGCGCCCTTTGTGCTGGAGCACGGGCAGGTCGTGGGGCGGCTGGTCTACGAGAAGATGTCGGAAGTCCCCGAACAGCTCTATGGCGTTGATATCGCATCAAACTATCAGGGTCAGGGGCTGAAGCTATCAAAGCATTTCAAACCCCAAACCAAGGGCTGACGCCCTGACTGGGGGAGCCTGAGCCTAGAACCGTGGGGGTCGGGTATTGCGCCCGGTCAGGCGCGCCTTCTGGGCGGTTGCCTTGTCCTGTGGCAGCGGGCGCGCGGATTTTTCCGTGCCCTGCCCCTTGTCGCGCTTGGCGATTGCCCTGATCCCGGCGTTGACGCCTGCATTGACCGCGCGGCCCACAAGACGGCGCAGGATCATGTTGATCAACCGGTCTATGCTCATCTGCGTCACTCCTTGGCCCTGGCATCTGTTGCATGCGGATCTTACCGCGTGCACCGGCAGTATCGCAGAGGTTTGCGGCCCTTTTGCGGCGCGGCGGCCTGCCCTCAGTCGCCAAAGAGTTCCGGCTGTTCCTCGACCTCGTCGCTGTCGCCGCGCCCGCCCAGAGGCAGGCTGCCCGGTGGCGGGCGGTTTTCCAGCAGACCTGCGGCGCGCAGCTCCTTGAGGCCGGGGAGATCACGCGCGCTTTCCAACCCGAAGTGATCGAGGAACGTGGGCGTCACCACAAAGGTCACCGGGCGGCCCGGTGTCATCTTGCGGCGGCCAAGGCGGATCCAGTCCATTTCCAGCAGCTGGTCGATGGTGCCGCGCGACACCGACACGCCGCGCACCTCTTCGATTTCGGCGCGGGTGACCGGCTGGTGATAGGCAATGATCGCAAGGGTTTCGATGGCCGCGCGTGAGAGTTTGCGGGTTTCGACCGTTTCCTTCTGCATCAGAAAGCCAAGGTCAGAGGCGGTGCGCAGCGCCCATGCATCGCCGACGCGCACGATGTTGACGCCGCGCCCGTCGTAGCGTTTGCGCAGGTGCTCCAGCGCGGTGCCCGGTTCGCAGCCATGCGGCATCCGCGCCTCAAGATCGCGCACCGTCACCGGTTCGGCGCTGGCAAAGAGCACCGCTTCAACCATGCGCTCCTGTTCGGCCATTGGGGGCGCGTCGAAGAGGGTTTGGGTTTCCTCCGCAACAGTGTTCTGGCTGTGGTCGTCCATCAGGTATCCTTGTCACGAATGCGCAGCTGAATGGGCGCATAGGTCTCGCTCTGTCGCAGCTCCAACCGGCCTTCTTTCACCAGTTGCAGCGAGGCGGCAAAGGTGGAGGCGGTGGCGGAGCGGCGTTTCATCGGGTCGGAGTGCCAGCCATCGGGCAGATAGGTCAGCATATCGGTCCAGCTGCCGGTGTAGCCGATCAGGTGGCGCATCCGTTCCAGCGCCGCCTCCATGGTAAAGATCGCCTCGCGGTCCAGCACGAAGGGGCGGAAATCATCGCGGGTGCGGATCCGGGCATAGGCCTGCATCAGGTCCAGGAGATTGGCCGAATAGCTGACGGTGCGGATGCGGGTCACATCCTCACCCTGACCACGGGCAAAGAAGTTGCGGCCCAGCTGATCGCGCGCCATCAGGCGGGCGGCACTGTCGCGCATGGCCTGAAGCCGCTCCAGCTGGAAGGCCAGATGCGCCGCCAGTTCCTCACCGGAGGGGCCGTCCTCCGTCGGGTCGGGCGGCAGCAGCAGGCGGGATTTCAGATAGGCAAGCCAGGCCGCCATGACCAGATAATCGGCGGCCAGTTCGATGCGCAGCTCATGGGCCTTTTCCACGAAACTGAGGTATTGGCGCGCCAGTTCCAGCACCGAAATGCGGCGCAGGTCGACCTTTTGCGTGCGCGAGAGCGACAAGAGCACGTCCAGCGGCCCCTCGTAGCCGTCAACGTCCACGATCAATGCTTCGGCCGCGAGCCGCTCCTCGACGCTGGTCGCGTCGTCGTCAAACAAAGTGTCAGCCATATACCTGTCCGCCCATGAGGGCTGATAGTTCGGCCTCGGCCGCGGTTATGTCAAGCGGGGCCGGAGCGCGGCGGGCGGCCTCGGCCTGTTCGGCGCGGGCCTGTGCAGCCACGCCCATCTGGCCCGAAGCCTCCGCCACCGCGGCGCGCTCATCCAGCGGGGCGTTGCAGAACAGGACCACATCGCAGCCTGCCGCCAGCGTGTCGCGCGCGATATCCTGCGGTGTGCCGCTCAGCGCCTTCATCGAGATGTCATCGCTCATGATCAGCCCGTCAAAACCGATGTCGGTGCGGATCATCTGCATGACGCGGGGCGACAGGGTGGCGGGGCGGCTGTCCAGCGCCTCATAGACCAGATGGGCGGTCATCCCCATCGGCAGGTCATTCAGCGCGGCAAAGGCGGCAAAATCCGAGCCGGTCAGCTGATCCAGCGGCGCGCTGATGCGGGGCAGGTCCTTGTGGCTGTCCAGTGTCGCGCGGCCATGACCGGGGATATGTTTCACCACCGGCACGACGCCGCCATCCAGCAGGCCGTCGGCGGTGGCGCGGGCGCGGCGCACCACCGCCGCCAGATCGCTGCCGTAACAGCGGTTCTGGAGAAACGGGTGGGTATCGGGACCGGCCACATCGGCCAGCGGTGCGCAGTTGCTGTCGATGCCCAGCCCGCGCAGTTCCTCCGCGATCAGGCGGGCGCGCAGATACATGGCGCGATCCGCCCCTGCCCCGGCAGCCGCCGCGTGATCCAGCGCGGGCCGCCACTGGCGTGCCAGCGGCGGGCGCAGGCGCTGCACGCGGCCGCCCTCCTGATCTATGGTGATCAGACAGTTGCGGCCAACCGCCTCGCGCAGTTCATCACAGAGCGCGCGGGTCTGCTCGGCGCTGTCGATATTGCGGGCAAACAGGATGAAGCCAAAGGGATTGGCGCGGGCGAACAGCGCCTTTTCGGCGGCGCTGAGACGCAGACCTTCGGCATCTAGAATTGTGGCTCCGTAACGCATTGCGATCCTCTTGTGCTGGGGCGCTGATACACCAGTGTCGGGGGCGGCGCCATGGCCGGATGGGTCGAACTGGCAGCAGTTTGCCGGATGGAAAACGACAAACGCCCGGCTGGAGCCGGGCGCGGAGGTGTCGGGGGGAGGCCCATGTCCTAGCGGGTGGTCACGGGGATACAGTCGGCGTTGCCTGCCACCAGAGCGGAGCAGAAACGGCGCGCATCGGAGAGGTCGTCAAAGCCCATCGCGCGCAGGCGGTAGAAGGTGCGACCTCCGCTTTCCGCCTTTTGGATCACCCGTTTCTTGCCTTCCAGATAATCGGCGAAGCGTCCGTGGATGCGATCCCATTCGGCGCGCGCGACCTCGGCGCTTTCATAGGCGCCGAGCTGGGCCAGACGGGTGCCTGCGGGCAGGCTGTCGGGCGAGACATCCTGCGTGGTCTGCGCAACCGGGGCAGACGCTGTGGCGCGGCTTGGTGAAAAACGGGCGGGCCGCGCGGCGGGGCGCAGCGAGACGCGCACACCGGGGGCATTGCGCAGGGCTGCATTTGGCGCGGGCGCCACGGCCGCGACGCTCACTGCCTGTAGGGGTTGTGGCTGGACGATGGCCGGGGCTGTGGCGGAAGCCGACAGCTGTTCGGCGCCGCGCAGGGTCTCCTCCCCCAGAGGGGCGAAATCCTCGGTCAGCTCAGCCACCAGCGCGTCGATATCGCCGCCCTGATAGGCCGCGACCGCTTCGCTGGAGAGCCTGCCTGTATCGGCATTGGCCGCCGCAGCAGCATCAGCCGCGCCATCGCGGGTGTCGTTGATCCGCGCAGCACCGGTGGTGAGCGCCGCCTGCATGGGCTGGTCATCCTCGGTCAGCTGCACGTCCTGCGGCGCCAGTGTCAGCCGGTCGGCAGGAGTTTCGACATTGCCATTGGCGGCAACCGCATTGACGGCAAGCCCCTGATGATCGGCGGGCAGGCCGCCGGGGTTCTCGGGCTGCACCCGCAGCGGGCCTTCGACGGCGCGCACGACCGGCACGCCGCTGACATCGCGGGAAATCAGCTGGTAGCCCCAGAGACCGATGCCTGCGACCAATGCAAGCGAGGCCACGGCGCCAAGGACGCTGAACGCCTTGCTGAGGCCGGCGCGACCGGCCCCTGCCGGTTCCGGGCTAAACCCGTAGTCATCGTAGCGATGCCCCTGACCGGTGCCCGGCCCGCTATAGGCGTCCTGCGCGGAGGCACCATAGCTGGGCGCGGGCTGCTGATAGGGGCTGTAGGACTGCGCGCCCTGTCCGGGGGATGTATGGGGCTGCGCAAAATAGCCGCCCGCTGCCGGCTGCTGGGCCTGTGGCGCGGCGGCCGATGTCTGCGGATCGAATCCGAAGGGGTGTTTGGGCTGCGGATAGGGCAGATGCGCATCGGCAAAGGAAGGCTCCTGCCGGGTGCCCTGTGTTTCAGTGGCGGAGGCCGAAGAACGGTCCCCACCATTGGAATACGACTGGCCGTGACCTGCCTGCGTAAAATACGCCATTTCCGCCTCACTGCCCGCAGACGGCACGCAGTGCGCCGATCCGGGTTTCTACTTGATGATCTGCCTCGATCCGGCGGCCTGGGCGATTTTAGCTATCGCATCTCCTGCGCCGGTGTGACCCCAAGAATACCAAGACCGGCAGAAATGACAATGGAAACGGTCTTGGCCAGTGCCATTTTTGCATGTGTTGCAGATGGGTTGCTCTCGTTAACAAAACGTAAACCTTCGTTGGTTTTGCCAAGGTGATACAGCCCGTGCAGTTCCGAGGCGAGATCATAGAGATAGAAGGCAACCCGGTGCGGCTCGTGGGTGCGGGCGGCGATTTCCACCTGACGTGGCCATTCGGCCAGCTTCTTGGCCACCGCCAGCTGGGCGGAATCGTCCAGAAGCGACAGGTCGGCCGCGGCCAGCGTGGCCTCGTCGGTCGCAATCCCGGCCTCTGCCGCCTTGCGCAGGGTCGAGCAGATCCGCGCATTGGCGTATTGCACATAGAACACCGGGTTGTCCTTGGACTGCTCCAGCGCCTTGTCGAGGTCGAAATCGAAACCCTGATCGTTCTTGCGCGTCAGCAGCATGAAACGGGTGACATCGGCGCCGACGGCATCGACCACATCGCGCAGGGTAACAAAGGTCCCTGCCCGTTTGGACATCTTGAATTCCTGACCGTCCTTGAACAGCTTCACCAGCTGGCACAGCTTGATATCCAGCGGCACCCGGCCATCGGACAGCGCCGAAACCGCCGCCTTCATCCGTTTGACATAGCCGCCGTGGTCGGCGCCGAAAATGTCGATCAGCTCGTCAAAGCCGCGCTCAACCTTATCGTAGTGATAGGCGATGTCGGGCGCGAAATAGGTCCAGGAACCATCGGATTTCTTCACTGCCCGGTCAACGTCGTCGCCGTGATCAGTGGATTTGAACAAGGTCTGTTCGCGCGGCTCCCAATCGTCGGGTTTCTTGCCCTTCGGCGGTTCCAGCACGCCCTGATAGATCAGCCCCTTGGCATCCAGCTCTTTCAGCGCCGCCTCGATCTTGCCGGTGCCGTAGAGGGATTTTTCCGAGTAGAACACATCCATCTCGATGCCAAGCTGGGCCAGATCCTCGCGGATCAGCTGCATCATCGCATCGGTTGCGAATTCGCGCACCTCGGCCAGCCAGACATCTTCGCCCTGATCGACATAGGCATCGCCCACCTTGTCCTTCAGCGCCTGCCCGACGGGAACCAGATAGTCGCCCGGATAGGTGCCATCGGCAAAGGCCACGTCCTGCCCGTGTGCCTCGAGGTAGCGCAGGTAGACAGAGCGCGCCAGCACATCGACCTGACCGCCGCCGTCATTGATGTAATATTCGCGGGTGACGTCATAGCCGGCATAGGCCAGGAGCGCCGCCAGCGCATCGCCGAAGACCGCGCCGCGGGTGTGACCCACATGCAGCGGGCCGGTCGGGTTGGCGGAGACATATTCCACGTTCACCCGCTTGCCCGCGCCGACGTCCGAGCGGCCGAAATCCGTGCCTGCGTCCAGGACCGATTTCAGCACGCCCTGCCAGATGCCCGGAGCCAGCCGCAGGTTCAGGAAGCCAGGGCCTGCGACCTCAGCACTGGCGATCCGATCGTCCGCGGCCAGCTTCGCCGCCAGCGCCTCGGCGATGTCGCGCGGCTTCATCCTGGCGGGCTTGGCCAGCACCATCGCCGCATTGGTCGCCATGTCGCCATGGGCGGCATCGCGCGGCGGCTCCACCGCCACATTGGCAAAATCGAGCCCTTCGGGCAGCGCGCCCTCGCCGGTCATGGCGGTCAGGCTGTCGATCACGAGCGAGCGGATATCGGTAAAGAGGTTCATATCTGGCGTCCCAACTGTTCAGCACAGCGGATACCGGGGGCGGCAGGAAGGGTCAACAGGATTGCAGAACCCATCACCATCAGCGGCCGGGGCGCCCCGGAGAATTCCCGCTTTCCGGTCAATTTTCCGGGTGAAGAAAATTGCGCGCGGGGCGAGGTTACGCGATATGCGCACCAAGGCGCGGCAGGTCAGGCCACCGGTACATCACGGGCCGGCAGACGGCCCCATCTGGTGATCTGATACCGGCGCAGCGAGGCGACATAATAGGGGTCGCGCAGAATCAGACGCTCAACCTCATCGCGGCTGGCCGCCTCGACATTCCAGATCGCCCCCGGAAAATCCTGCTCGGGCCGCATCGCCAATGCGCCGCCGATCTGCAATTCGGGATGGGCGCGTACAAAGGCGATATGAGCATCCCGGCGCGGGCGATCCGCGCGGATCCGCGCCATCTCTGGCGCATCCTGAAAGGTCACGGTCCAATGCGTCATGCCATTGTTTGCCATGGCGGCCTCTTGCATCTGCGATTGCGGTTCTGGGCGTCTTCCCCATGAAACCGCATCTGACCTGCCTCAGGATAGTGCCAGTTGGCATCAGCGTTACCGCCAGTCGCAGCGCAGCCCGCGCCTATTGCCCGGCTTGCAGATCTGCCGCAGCGGCAGCGGCCTCAGCCGGGAACAGGCGGCGGTGCTCCTGCAATGCAAAGCGGTCGGTCATGCCTGCGATGTAATCCGACACGATCCGGGCCAGAGCGGTTTCATCAGCGGCGGCGGCGATATCGCCCTGCCAGCGCGCGGGCATCTCTGCCGGATGGTTGAGGAAATGCGGAAACAGCGCCTCCACCACCTTGGAGACCTCAGCGCGTTTGCGCATCACGCTGGGCGCGCGGTACATGCGGGTGAAGAGAAAGGCGCGGATTTCCTTCAGGTCGGCCCAGAGCGCATCGGAGAACACCACCACGGGCGCGCCCAGGGCACGCACATCCTCGACGCTTTGCGCGCCGCTGGCAGCAAGACGGGCGCGGGCGCCGTCGATCACATCGCTGACCATCACGCCAAAGACCCGCCGCAGCGCCTCATGCCGGCGGCGGCGCGCGTCAAGGCCGGGATAACGGCGATCCACCGCCTGATAGGCCGGTCCGATCACCGGCAGCTCGGCAATATCGGCATCGGTGAACAGCCCGGCGCGCAGACCGTCGTGCAGGTCGTGGTTGTTATAGGCGATGTCATCGGCCAAGGCCGCAACCTGCGCCTCAGCGCTGGCATGGGTGTGCAGCTCCAGATCCAGCGCCGCATTGCATTCGGCCAGCGCCCAGGGCAGATCGCCCACAACCGGACCATTATGTTTGGCAATCGCCTCAAGGGTTTCCCAGGTGAGGTTCAGCCCGTCGAATTCGGCGTAATGCCGTTCCAGCGAGGTGACGATGCGGATGGCCTGCGCATTGTGATCAAAGCCACCATAGGGGGCCATCAGCGCGTGCAGAGCATCCTCGCCGGTGTGGCCGAAGGGCGTGTGCCCCAGATCATGCGCCAGCGCCACCGCCTCGGTCAACTCCTGATTGAGCCGAAGTGCGCCCGCAATGGTCCGCGCCACCTGACCCACCTCGATCGAATGGGTGAGCCGGGTGCGATAATTGTCGCCTTCATGTTCAACAAAGACCTGGGTTTTGTGTTTCAGCCTGCGAAAGGCGCTGGCGTGGATGATCCGGTCACGGTCGCGCTGATAGGGGGAGCGGAAACTGCTTTCTTCTTCGGGGACTTGGCGGCCACGGCTACGGTCGGGCATGGTCGCATAAGGCGCGTAGGTCACTAATCTTTTCCCCGGTCAATCTTGTCCCTGTGGCGTCACCTTTCTATATTATGAACTCAGCTGCAACACGGCAGTGATCACCGTATTGGGAGACCAGAGATGCAATTGCCTCCAAAAGTGACCGAGCGCGCGTTTGCCCGGCTGGCCGAAATCGGCGCGGCCGATCAGGGTCAGGCGCTGCGCGTGGCTGTCGAAGGCGGCGGCTGTTCCGGGTTTCAGTACGAAATTGCACTGGATGCCCCGCAGGCCGATGATCTGATCCTTGAGGGTCAGGGGCAGAAGGTGGTGGTGGATGAGGTCTCGCTGCCGTTTCTGGAAAACGCGGTGATCGACTTTACCGAAGAGCTGATTGGCGCGCGGTTCGTGATCAACAACCCCAATGCCACCTCAAGCTGCGGCTGCGGCACCTCGTTTTCGATGTAGAAACGCCCGCAGGGGCTGCATGACCATCGGTTTGCGCTAAGTGATGCTGGCCGCGCGGTGCCCTGCGGACCAGATCCGTCATCTGCTTCCATATGGCCGGAGCGTCGCCGCTAAACGGGCTGGCGCGTTCTGATCACGGCGACAGGCTGAGTCCCCCTGCCCCGATCCGTCGATATCGGGCGTGACAGTCCCCCGCCCTGCTGAAGATCTGCCAGAACGCCTCGAATGCGGGGGTGCTGTTTTGCAGGTTCCGCAACTGTTTGCGGGCCTCGGGACCAGAGTGCGCCGCCATATGGCTGAGGGCATCCTGCCAGAGTGCGGGTGCTGTCCGGCCGGGTCCAGCGCCTGCCTCCATCAGCCAGACCGACAGCGGCGCCAGCAGGCTGCGGGTGGCCGGGGCGGCGATATGCAGGGCCTGCCCGGCGCCTGCGGGGAGCCGACAGGCGGGCTCGGTTTTCCGGCCCACCGCAGTTACCTGCTGCCACCACAGCGTAACGAAACAGGCGTGATAGCCATCCATGCGCCCGTCAAACCCGTCTGGTGTCAGGGTAAACTGCGCGGTCGCGTGGCTGAGCAGCTGCTCCCAATAGGGCGCAGGCGTCGCGCCGGCATAGCGCAGGGCAATGCAGATCTCGGCCAACAGGTCCAGATCCTGATCAAGGCAGGCCAACAGCCCGGCGTAGGTCAGGCTTTGCAGGGCGCGGGCGTCCAGCCCCGGATCCCGGCGCCCGTAATCGGAGAGGTAGAACACGATATGGGTCAGCTCGTAGGCAGCCTTGCGATTGGGGATCGCAAAGGTCGCGCTGCGGCGGGTGAAGCGGCGCAGCCGGTCCGCAAGCCCAGGATCAACCGGCAGCGCAATGCCACGGCGGGCCAGTAACTGCTGTGCCTCAGCGCGTTGCAGATCCGACAGTTCCGCCTCCACGAGACCCTGAGCCGCGGCCCAATGTGCCAGCTCCGCTGCGGCGGCGGGCGTGCCGGTCAGATCTTCGTAGTCGAGGCAGATCGACAGGATAAAGCGATAATATTGCGGGAAAAACCGCAGTTGGCGCGTGGCGCCGTCACAGAAGGGGCGCAGGGGGGACAGCGCCGCCTCGCCGCCGATCCCCCCTGCGCCTGCCGGTCCTCCGGCCCGCTGCTGCATCACCCGCAGCAGGCTCAGCAGTTCTGCGTTCTCCTTCAGCCAGTAGACCTCCTGCGGCCGGCGCCGGTGGCAGGCAAAGCTCTCGACCCATGTTGCAGCCGATGTACCCGGCGCCGTGCCCCGCCGCCCCGGTCCAGAGGGAGGCGGATGGTCGGGCGGGCCATCTGCGGACGCGCGGATTTCGGCGTCCGGGATCTTGAAAGGCAGGATGATGGTCATGGTTGAAGCACCAAGATGGAACGCGCCCTGTGCCCGTCAACCGTCAGACAGGCTGCCGGGGGGGCTGGCTCATCGCGGCTTAGCTGCCCGAGGAGAACAGGCCGGTGGCCGCGCCGGTGGTGGTGGCGCCATCGGCCTGCGGGGCGGAACCGGAGGAGAACAGCGCGGTGCCTGCGCCCGCACCCAGATTGCCGTCGCCCTCGCGGCAGATCGAACCGGAGGAGAACATCTCGACCCCGTCCCCGGCATGAAGATCGCCGGTATGAAGCTCCGCCGCCGCAGGTGTCGACGGCTGTGCAAAGAGGTCGTGGCGCAAGGTTGATGTGGTCATGGATCGTCTCCCGTTCTAGGTGAAAAACACCCGTCGACGATTGGCACGGGATGCCTGTTTCGCAACTGATAAACACGCCTATCGGTTGTTTTTCTGATAGGTCCACGGTTTAGGAAGGAGCGTCAATCCGTTGATCCTGAACCGAATGGCAGGTTCTGCACAGGTTAGCCACAGAGCTATCCACAACCGCAGACGCACAAAGCATAAGCAGACCGTCAGGCGATGATTTTGCAGGGCTGCAAATCACCCGGCAGCCGGGAGGGCGATACCGAGCGGATCGCGTGCTGCTGATTCGCTGCTGTTGCCGGGGCACGCCCTTGCCCCCTCGCCCGGATTGCGCGATAGATCAGGCGCCCCGCTGCGGGCCATTGAGGCAGGAGACCGTATATGAAAATCGCCACCTTCAACATCAACGGCATCAAGGCCCGCATCCATGCGCTGCCGGAATGGCTGGATGAGGCGCAACCCGATGTGGTGGTGCTGCAGGAGATCAAATCGGTCGATGAGGCCTTTCCGCGTGAGCTGTTCGAGGACCGGGGCTACAATGTTGAAACCCATGGCCAGAAGAGTTTCAACGGGGTGGCGATCCTGTCGAAGCTGCCGCTGGAGGATGTGCGGCGCGGCCTGCCGGGAGATGACAGCGACGAACAGGCGCGCTGGATCGAGGCAACCGTGGTGGGCAAACAGGCGATCCGCATCTGCGGGCTTTATCTGCCCAATGGCAACCCGGTTGAGCTGGACGCAGATGGACAGCCGGTCGACGGCGGCAAATACGCCTATAAACTGGCCTGGATGGAGCGGCTGCGGCAGCGGGCCAAGGATCTGCTGGCCGAGGAAATGCCCGCGCTGATGGCCGGGGATTACAATATCATTCCGCAGGCCGAAGACGCCAAGACGCCCGAAGCCTGGAAAGACGACGCGCTGCACCGCCCCGAAAGCCGGGCGGCATTCCAGCGGATTGTCGCACTCGGCTTTACCGAAGCGTTCCGCGCCCGCCATCAGGGGCCGGGGCATTATTCGTTCTGGGATTATCAGGCCGGGGCCTGGAACCGCGATAACGGCATCCGCATCGACCATTTCCTGCTGAGCCCGCAGGCCGCCGATCTGCTGCGCGACTGCCAGATCGACAAGGAGGTGCGCGGCCGCGACAAACCGTCAGACCATGTGCCGGTCTGGGTCGATCTGGACCTATAGGCGGATAAGGCAGCAGCCTGAGTGCCGGGTCGCGGGCGATCCGGCGGATTGACCGGGGTCAGCCCTAACGGCGCGCGGGCCGCTGATATCGGCCGCCCCCTGAGGTCCGCAAAGATTTCACCTCGGCACGGACAACTCCGCACAAACAAGTCCGCAAGAACAAGTCCGCAAGAACAAGTCCGCAAGAACAACAAAGGGCGCATCGTTTCCGATGCGCCCGAATATCATCTCAGCAGATACCCCCGCGGGGGCAAAAGCTTAGGCGAGAGCCAGATTGGCTGCGCTTTCGCGGCCATCACGACCGGCTTCGATATCGAATGTGACTTTCTGGTCGTCATTCAGTGTGGTCAGGCCTGCGCGCTCAAGCGCCGAGATATGCACAAACACATCTCTGCTACCGCCCTCGGGGGCGATAAAACCAAAACCTTTAGTAGAGTTGAACCATTTTACGGTGCCATTAGCCATCGTAAGTCTCCTTAAAAATGCCACCCGCGGAATGCGGCAGCTCGGCCAGTCAGTGCAAGATCGCATCGCTGAGCCGTAAGGAGCAGAAAAGTCGATAGAGATAACCTAACCCGACCTCCCTACCTGCCTTTGTGCAACTAAGCAAGCAGCAACTGCGGATTGTTGCGACGAGGGTGTGCGAATGCGCCAGCTCCAGCGCCGCGCCCCAGGTTCTGACGCCCTGCCCGCCGGTCAGGCCAGCGTGGTGACGGGGCCGCCGGTGCCGGGGTCGTTTTCGGTCGGGGCCGCGCTGTCGCCGGTGACGTCATGGCCGTAGATCCAGTCGAATTGCTGCACCATGCGCTGGGGCGCGAGGCGACCGCCGAGGCGCAGGATCTGATGCGCAGGCCAGGCCAGCGGCTGGCGCAGGTGGTATTTCCAGGCATTGCCGGTGGCGGCATCGACAACCCGGGCGGTGCGGTCGTGGCGGCGCGCCTGATAGGCGGCCAGACCGGCCTCGGTGGTCTTGGCGGTGCGCAGGGCATCAACCAGCACCCAGGCATCCTCAAGCGCGAGGTTCGCACCCTGAGCCATGAACGGCAGGGTGGGATGCGCGGCATCGCCCATGATCGCCAGCGCGCCCTTGTGCCAGACTTCGGCCACCGGATGGCGGAACAGCCCCCAGAGCGCCACCTGATCGACCTGCCCCAACAATTCTGCGGCAGCGCCACCAAAGCCCTGGAAGGCGGCGCGCAGGTTTTCGGGGTCATCCTGCTGATGCCAGCCCTCATCCGCCCAGGTCTTGCGTTCCTGCACCGCGACGATGTTCATCAGGCTGCTGTCGCGCAGCGGATAGGTGACCAGATGGCGACCCGGCCCCATGAAGACCTGCGCCTCGGCCGGGTGATTGTGAAGATTGGCAACCGTAGCGCGCCAGGCCACCTGCCCGGTAAAGCGCGGTTTGGCCACGCCGTTCAGCGCGGCGCGCGCCTTGGAGTGCAACCCGTCTGCGCCGATCACCAGATCGCCGCCGCATTGCGCGCCATTGGCCAGATGCACCACCGGCCGGGCGCCGCAGCTGATGCGGTCGACCTTCTGCAACAGGCGCACCTTGACGCCGCTGCGACGTGCGGCATCAGCCAGCAGGTTGATCAGATCGGCGCGGTGGACAAAGTAGAAATTCCGCCCCGGCGCATATTGGTCGAGATCGAGACGCAGCACCTCCCGGCCCCGCCGGTGGCTGCGCAGAACCACCGCACGGGCGCGCGGCGCAGTCCAGGCGAGATCATCGGCCAGCCCCAGCGCGCGCAGAACCGCGACACCATTGGGGCTGATCTGAATACCCGCGCCGACCTCGGTGATCGCCTCGGCCTGTTCGAGGACCGTGACCTCGGCGCCCTGCTGGCTGAACGCCAGTGCCGCCGCCAGCCCACCGATGCCCGCGCCGATGATGGTGATTTTCCGGTCTGTCAGTCTCATGCTGTCCCGCTGTCTGCACGCCGACCGGTCTGTTCTGGCCAGGCGATACCCCCAGATAACCGAAAAACGCCGGAGCGACAGGCCCCGGCGTTGTGATTTTTTTCACAAATGCAAGAAAATCAGTCGTCGCGGTGGACTTTTTCGCGCCGCTCGTGGCGTTCCTGTGCCTCAAGGCTCATCGTGGCGATGGGCCGGGCGTCCAGACGCTTGAGCGAAATCGGTTCACCGGTGACTTCGCAATAGCCGTATTCGCCTTCGTCGATGCGGCGGATCGCGGCGTCGATCTTGGCGACCAGTTTGCGCTGACGGTCCCGGGTGCGCAGTTCCAGCGCGCGGTCCGTTTCCTCGCTGGCGCGGTCGGCAACATCGGGAATATTGCGGGTATTGTCCTGCAACCCCTCGATGGTGTCACGGCTTTCGGCCAGGAGTTCCTGTTTCCAGTCATAGAGCTTACGACGGAAATACTCCTGCTGCCGGTCATTCATGAAGGGTTCATCTTCAGCCGGACGATAATCATCCGGCAGGAACACGTCTTGCTTCATTTCGCTACCTTTGGTTTGCCCCATACTGCCGGTCTTCCTCGGTATTGTTTACAAACTCAGCGGCTCCCCCCGCATGCCGCAGCGTTTATCCCCTGCGCAGGCGATTGTCACTACACAATAGTACGCACAAAGGGTTAAAACCTGCATAAGAGCGCCCCCAGGGGTTGCAGCGAGGCAACGAGGCAGGAAAGACATGCAGTTTCAGGGCACTAAGGATTATGTCGCGACCGAAGATCTGAAAATCGCGGTCAATGCCGCGGTCACTCTGGAGCGGCCGCTGCTGGTGAAGGGCGAGCCGGGCACCGGCAAGACCGAGCTGGCGCGGCAGGTGGCGGATGCGCTGGGACTGCGGATGATCGAATGGAACGTGAAATCCACCACCCGCGCGCAGCAGGGGCTGTATGAATACGATGCGGTCAGCCGGCTGCGCGACAGTCAGCTGGGCGACGAGCGGGTGCATGACGTCAGGAACTACATCAAGAAAGGCAAGCTCTGGGAGGCCTTTGAGGCCGACGAGAAGGTCGTTCTGCTGATTGACGAAATCGACAAGGCCGACATCGAGTTCCCGAACGACCTGTTGCAGGAGCTCGACAAGATGGAGTTCCATGTCTACGAAACCGGCGAGACGATCCGGGCCAGGCAGCGCCCGATCATGATCATCACCTCCAACAATGAAAAGGAACTGCCGGACGCGTTTCTGCGTCGGTGCTTCTTTCACTACATCCAGTTTCCCGATGCCGAAACCATGCGCAAGATCGTCGAGGTGCATCATCCCGGTATCAAGGACAGCCTGCTGACCACCGCGCTGACGCAGTTCTACGAGATCCGCGATACGGCCGGGTTGAAGAAGAAACCTTCGACCTCAGAGGTGCTGGACTGGCTGAAGCTGCTCCTGGCCGAGGATCTGAGCGCGGAAGATCTGAAGCGCGATGGCGCGGATGCGCTGCCGAAACTGCATGGCGCGCTGCTGAAGAACGAACAGGATGTGCATCTGTTCGAGCGACTCGCCTTTATGGCGCGGGGACGTCGCTGAAGGCCAGCCGCGCAGGATCAGACCAGAGGCCCGCCCCTTGTTGCGGGCCTTTTTTGTCCTTGCCTCCGTATCAGACGGGCTGTTCCTCTTCTGGTCGTAGATAGGCCTGCGCTGTCTGCTTCAACAGAAGCCGCAGCTTGCGTGAGCGCCCTTCGATGGCAAGGTGCACGACCTGCTCCAGACAGTTCAGCTGTTTGAGCCGTTGCGGGACATTATGATGGGTGCCGGGCATCACATAGTGGCGAAGGGTGTCGCGCCGGGGAAAGCGGTCCCGTTGCGGTGCCTCGCGGCCATGTCTCCCGTGGATGACGGTATAATCCGTGCCGTCGCGAAAATGATCGGCAGCAGATTTCACCTCGTAATGCGAGATCCGGTTGCGATAGGCCGCCCAGCGTGTTTCGTCAGGCACGATATCGGGGTGGATCGAAATCTGCGGCGCAAAGGCGAGAACGGCGTCTATGCGGGTAACGGAGGATGCGACGATGGCGCTGAAGCCGCCCATGGAATGGCCCATCGCAATCACACGGGTGGCGCCGCATATCGCGCGGTAACTCTCAATTTCGGCACCGATGCGGCTCAGAAGACCCGGCGTGTTCAGCCAGCTTCGCTGCGGATCCGCGATGAACAGGGTGTTGTGGCGGCCATTTCCCGTCGCGCTTCGCGCGAATTCATAAGGCGGGCAGGTTTCGGCATCCTTGCCAATCCCTGAAAAACACACGACGAGCCTGTCGCCGGGTCCGCGATGCGCCCATGTGACCAGATCATCGCAGGACAGCCGGGGTGTGATCGTAAGCTGTGATGTAGGCACGTCCGCTCCCTGATTGTTGAGCGTTGTTTACGGTGCTCACGCATGGTGCGCGGCGACGCGACGGGGTTGGTAAGGGGGCGGCACATACACCGGCCTGCTGACGGCTGAGTGCGCCAGTGGGCTGGACCGGCGCCTATGCCGCGTCTTCCGTCTGCGGTGTGGGGCACCGCGGGGTGGCCCCGTCCGCCTGCCCTGCCCGCATGGAAGCGGTCACAAGGTCAATACGCCTCGCGCAGGAAGCGTTCGACGCGCTCGGGGTCATCCTCGATCATGCGCAAGAGGATGCGGGCGGGACGTTCCGGCAGGCGGCGGCCCTGTTCCCAGTTGCGCACCGAGCCGAGGCGAAAGCCGAAGTGGCTGCAAAAGCGTTCCTGCGACATGCCGAGGGTCTTGCGCAGGCGCACGACATCCACCATCGGCACCTCGCGGGTTGCGATGGTCTCCAAGGGCGTCTTGCCGGAGATGTCCTCCTGCATCTGTTTGAGCGCCATGGCGTCGCGGTCCGCTTCGCTTTGCTGGCGGATACGGCTGCCGGTTCGACGCCGTGCGTGATGCTCTGCCATGTCAGTTGCCCTCCTTCAATAGTGCCTTGATCCGGGATTTGACCACATCCAGGGCCAGATCCCGCACTGCCCGTGCCCCCTGCGCCATCAAGCCGGACAGCCGCGGATCGGGCTGTCGGCGGTGGATCCGCAGCACATAGACCATCATCAGATCAGGGCTGGCCTGATGGATGCGGTAGCGCAGCGCCAGATCCCCGGCGACATGGGTGTAATCTTCATCCGTCTTGCGCCCGATGGTGGGGTCGCGCACCAGGGTTGCGATCAGCCGGGCCAGCTCATCCTCGTCCAGATAGGCGTGGATGGCGTCCTCGACCGCGACCGGGGTGATGCGATAATCCACCCGCAGGCATTTCTGTGTCTCTTTGCGTATATACGCCATTGGCGTAGCCTTTTCAACCTGTCTCTGCGTTCCGTCACCGCTGACAGGGTTGATCGGACCCGCCGTGATGCACAACCTCTGTCTGCATCAACAGAGACGCACCGCCCGCGGCGCGGGCGAAATTTTGCCGTCAATGTGATGCCGGGTGGCTCTTCTCATTGTCACACCGCTGCGATAAGGCCAGCCATAACATTGATTTTTAACCCTGTCTTGGCACAAGCTGGGGCGATCGCGCCGCAGGAGATATCGCTTGTTCACATTCCGGCCCCCCTTCGCGGCCCCGCGCAAGCCTGCCAGCGGCAGCAGCGGCCCGGCGGCTGCCCTGTCCTGCGTGTTCCGGCGCGGCTGCGCCGCGCTGGTGCTGCTCGCCACACTGGCGGGATGTGGCACCGGAAGCGCCCCGCCGGCCCCCGGTCACCGCGGCGCGGCCACGGCAGCGCTGGCCCCGGCCAAGAGCTTTGCCCGTGCCCATCCGGTGGCGCCGCAGCGGGCCAACAGCGATATCGCACGGGATTTCCTGGATCTGCATTTCCAGCTCGAAGGCGGCACCGAACTGCCTGTGTTTACCCGGTTTGAAACTCCGATCACGCTGCGCGTCACCGGCCAGCCGGGCAGCGGGCTGACCCGCGATCTGGAGGCGCTGCTGCTGCGACTGCGCCGAGAAGCGGGGCTGGACCTGCGGCAGCTGACCACCGGGGCGGCCAATATCACCATCGAAGCCGTGCCGCGCAAGGCGATCCGCCGCGCCTCGCCCCGGGCGGCCTGTTTCGTGGTCCCCAACGTCAGCTCGCTGGCGGAGTATCGCCGCTACAAGCGCCATCCGCGCACCAATTGGGCCAATCTGCGCGCCCGTCAGCGGCTGGCGATTTTTGTGCCGAATGATGTCAGCCCGCAAGAGACCCGCGACTGCCTGCACGAAGAGCTGGCGCAGGCGATCGGGCCGCTGAACGATCTCTACCGGCTGCCGGATTCGGTGTTCAACGATGACAATATCCATACGGTACTGACCGGGTTTGACATGCTGATCCTGCGGCTGGGCTATGCGCCCGAGCTGCGTACCGGCATGACACGGGCCGAGGTGGCCGCGCGCCTGCCTGCCATTCTGGCACGGCTGAACCCGGCAGGTGCCGGGCGCGCCGCGGCGCCGCTGCCGCGCACCTCTCGGGACTGGATCCGCGCGACCGAGGCGGCGCTGACACCGGGCACTGGCCGCGGCACCCGTTTGCAGGCCGCCCATCGCGGCGCCGCCATTGCCCGCGATCTGGGCTGGCAGGATCACCGGCGGGCGTTCAACCACTATGTGCTGGGGCGCATTCTGCAGCGGGACGAGCCGGAGCTGGCGCAGCAGCATTTCGAGACCGCGCTGATCTATTTGCAGGGGCGCTATGACAGCCCGCTGCTGCGCGCGCAGATCGCCAGCCGCATGGCGGCCTTTGACATCGTGCGCGGCGACGGCGCCAGCGCCCTGGCGCGGATCCGCCCTGCCCTGCCGGTGGCAGCGCGCGGCGAGAATGCGGTGCTGTTGTCAAGCCTGATGCTGCTGGAGGCCGAGGCGCTGCTGCTGGAGGGGCAAACTGACGCTGCCTATGCGGTCAGGCTGGACAGTCAGGGGTGGGCGCGATACGGGTTTGGCCCGGATTGGGCGGTCCGGGGGGCAATGCGCGAAATCGCAGCCCTGGCGCCGCCGCAATAACCACAGCTGAGGGGCGCACCGGCTTGACCCGGCCCGCGGCGGCCCCACCTGAGACCTGAACACTCTAACATACGGACATTGGCATGATCGTAATCGGCGCATTGATCATTGGCGCATTCCTGGGGGCCCGTACGGCCCAGAAACGCGGCGGCAGCTTGGCGGACAAACTGCAATATGGCGCTGCATACGCCATTGTTTTTGGTATTCTGGGGATGTTTGCAACCATCCTTGCGGACCGCGCCCTGCTCTGACGCGGGGCTATGGACCGCGACATGACCGCCTGATGAGCCCTGACGGAGACCCCGATGTTTCAGCCCTTCTTTGAAAACCTGCGCAAGGCGGCGGTTCCGGTATCCCTGCGGGAGTATCTGACCTTTCTCGAGGGGATGAAGGCCGGGCTGGCGACCTATGATATCGACGCTTTCTACTATCTGGCGCGCGCCGCCATGGTGAAGGATGAGCGCAATATCGACAAATTCGACCGTGCCTTTGCCACGACATTCTCAGGACTGGAGGTGATCCCCGCCGAGGCGGTGATGCAGGCCGTGGATATCCCCGAAGAGTGGATCCGCAAGATGGCGGAAAAGCATCTGAGCGAGGAAGAGCGCCGCGAAATCGAGGCGCTTGGCGGGTTTGAAAAACTGATGGAAACCCTGAAAGAGCGGCTGAAGGAACAGGAAGGCCGCCATCAGGGCGGCAACAAGTGGATCGGCACCGCTGGCACCTCGCCTTTTGGCGCCTATGGCTACAATCCCGAAGGCGTGCGCATCGGCCAGAAGGAAAGCCGCCACCAGCGCGCCGTGAAGGTCTGGGACAAGCGCGAGTTCAGGAACCTCGACGGCGATGTCGAACTGGGCACCCGCAACATCAAGGTGGCGCTGAAACGGCTGCGCCGCTGGGTGCGCGAGGGCGCTGCCGAGGAGCTGGACCTCTCCGGCACCATCCGCGCCACCGCCGAACATGGCTATCTGGATGTGAAGACCCGGCCCGAGCGGCACAATGCGGTGAAGGTACTGCTGTTTCTGGATGTCGGCGGGTCGATGGATCCGCATATCAAGGTGGTGGAGGAGCTGTTCTCGGCGGCGCGCAGCGAGTTCAAGCATCTGGAATATTTCTATTTCCACAATTGCCTCTATGAAGGGGTCTGGCGCGACAACCGCCGCCGCTGGGAGGCGCAGATCCCCACCCATGAGGTGCTGCGCACCTATGGGGCGGACTATAAATGTATCTTTGTCGGCGATGCCTCGATGTCGCCTTATGAAATCGCCTATCCCGGCGGCGCCAATGAGCATTGGAACCCGGAGGCAGGCCAGGTCTGGCTGGAGCGAGCGCGGGCGCAGTGGGCCTCACATCTGTGGATCAACCCGGTGCCGGAGGCCTATTGGGGCCATACCCATTCGATCCAGATAATCCGGGAGATTTTCGAGGATCAGATGGTGCCGATGACATTGGCGGGACTGGAGCGCGGCATGCGGGAGCTGACGCGCTAGGCCCGGCAGCCCGCACAGGCCACGCGCGGCGAAAGCTTGCCAAGTCACCCCGCCTCGGGTAGACCAAGCGCCAGAGAATTGGAGAGTTTATGTCCTGGTGAAGAAGGGGCGGCAGAGGCCACCCCGGTTTGCAGATTGCCCCGGTGAAGACCACCTGCGCTCATCCGCAGGTGTCAGGAAAGATCTGCGCGACATTCATCAGAGACACGGATCCGGGCAGGCCCCGCGATCACACCAAGAAAGACATTCCCAATGACAAGGGACTATTCCCAATTCCTGAGCCCCGCCTCCACTGACGGATCTGCCGATACCGCGCGACCGCTGAGCCCGCTGGAGCATCTGGGCTGGCAGAGCTTTTTCTCTCAGCAAACCGATCTCGAAGAGATCGCCAGCCATCCGCCCGTGCGTATCACCGAGGTGAACCGCAGCGGGCTGCGCGCCCTTGGCGATGGCATCGACATGGTGATCCCCCCCGGCCCCGAGGCCACGGTGGGCGACTGGCTGATGCTGGACGCCGAGCTGCCGACCCATAGCCGGGTGCTGGAGCGCAAGAGCCTGATCCGCCGCCGCGCGCCGGGCAAGGATCGCAAGATCCAGCTGATTGCGGCCAATATCGACACCATGTTCGTGGTCACCTCCTGCAACGCGGATTTCAACGTCGCGCGGCTGGAACGATTTATCGCCATGGCCTTTGACGCGGAGGTGACGCCGGTGATCGTGCTGACGAAGATCGACCTCTGCGACGATCTTGAGCCCTATGTCACCAAGGCAAAGGCGATTTCCGATCTGGTTGAGGTGGTTCCGCTGAACGCCAAGAGCGAGACCGCGCGTGAGGCGCTGGCGCCCTGGGTCCGGGCCGGGCAGACGATTGCCTTTCTCGGCACCTCCGGCGTGGGCAAATCCACGCTGACCAAGGCATTGGGCGATGATCTGGATATCGCAACCCAAGGCATCCGCGAAGACGACGCGCGCGGGCGCCATACCACCACCCGGCGGCAGCTCTATTTCATCGAAAACGGCTGCGGCGTGCTGGACACGCCGGGAATGCGGGAGTTGCAGCTGACCGATGCCGCCGAGGGGGTGAGCGATGTTTTCGCCGATCTTGAAGAGCTGTCCACCCAGTGCCGGTTCCGCAACTGCGCCCATGAGGGCGAACCGGGCTGCGCGGTGCAGGCCGGTATCGCAGCCGGCGAGGTGGACCCGGCGCGGCTTGACCGCTGGCGCAAGCTGGCGGCGGAGGAGGCGTTCAACTCGGCCTCGCTGGCGCAGCGCCGTGCCAAGGACAAGAGCTTTGGCAAGATGGTGAAAACCGTGAAGTCGATCAAGAAACGCAACCGGAAGTAACCGCGCTGCGCGATCAAGACAGAAAGGGCGCCTCGTTGGGGCGCCCTTTTACTATGTGCAGATGCGGGGGTTTTGCCCCCTGCCACCCGGTCAGCTACCGCCCTGTAGCAGCGGCGTGATGCGGCGTACGGCAGCGCGGCGGTTGGCGCGGTCGGCGCGCTGTGTCACCACGGCCAGATCGGTTTCCCCATAGCCCTGCACCACCATGTTTTCCGGCGGCACGTTGAAATATTCGGTGAGCGCCAGCGCGACACTCTCGGCGCGGCGGTCCGATAGTGCCAGATTATAGGGCGCGGCACCGACCGCATCGGTGTGGCCTTCGATCAGGAACACGTCCTGCGGGTTCTTTGCAATCATCTCGCGCATGGCATTGCCCAGCGCCGATAGCTCTTCGGCCTCGGCGGCGCGGATCACGGCAGAGCCGGTCTCGAAGTTGATGGATTGCACGGTGATTTCCGGCACCAAGCGGCGCACCGCGTCAATATTGCGGATCTGGCGCAGGGAGAAGCGGCGGTTGACCTGCGGCGCTTCCTTTGCCGCCAGCGCCAGCGCCAGTTCATCGGCGCTGATCGCGTCGCTGCTGAAACCTGACTGACGCGGCGCGGCGGTGGGCAGTTCGGAGACCACAACATTGTCGCTGCGCTGGGTGTCGTCGAACAGGACCACGGTGCTGCCATCGGTCAGCGTGCGGGTGCGGCGCAGCACCCGACCATCGCGGGCGCGGATGGTTTCCACCTCTGCGCCATCCTCGCGTACGACAACGGTGCGGGTGGACCCGTCCTTGAACTTATAGGTGGTGACATTGCTGCCGGGCTGGCGAAGCAGGGCGTCGTCATTCTTGATCACCCGGTACTGGCCGTTCTGTTCAACCACCGCGCGGTCGCCGGAATTGCTGACAACGGTTTCGCCCTGTTTCAGGAGCTGGCCGATGGCCACGGCCCCCAGTCCAAGCAGAGCGGCCTTCTGCAACTTGCTGAGACCGTCATCGTCGTTGTCTGCGGTGGCAGGGGCGCTGTTGCTGTCAGTTTCAGCGTTTGCAGACGTCTCGGCAGTGGCCGCGGCCTCAGCCGCCGGGGTGTTCACCGCAGTTTCAAATTCCTCATCCGAACTGCGCGCGCTGTCCTCGGTCACGGTTTCCTCGACAACCTCTGCCTCCTCGGTGGCGGCGGCGCTGGCCGCTGCGGCGGCGGCGCTGTCATCTGCCTCCTCGGTCTGGGCAAGGGCGTCGGCCTGCGCCTGACTGTCGAGCGGCTCAACCTCGGGTTCGGGTTCAGGATCGGACGCAGGTGCAGGGTCGGTCCCGGCCTCAGCCTCTGCCAGCGCTGCGGCCAGTTCGGTGTCGGAGGTGGTCTCGGCCTCAGCCGTAGCCTCGGGTGCGGCGGCGGCGCCTGCCTCTGTGCTGGCGGCTGTATCCACCCCGTCATTGGCTGCCGGCTCCACCGGTGTCTCTGCCTCTGCGGTGGTTTCACCTGCGCTCTGTTCAGCGGCTGTCTCTGCCGTCTCGGCCGGAGCTTCGGTCGGCGCGATCTGAGATTCGGCAGCGTCTGTGGCAGGTTCTGGGGCAGGTTCAACCGGAGCGGCGGCGACCTGCTCGGCCTCGGTCGGGGCTGCTGGCTCAGCCTGTTCGCCTGCCTCAGGTGCAGGCTCAGCCTGTTCAGCGCCCGCCATCAGGGCAACGGACGCGAGCGCCGGATCCAATGCTGCGTCCAGCTCTCCGGTGACATAGGCCTGGCAGAACTGTGCCTTGGCCCCTTTGCCCTTGCCTTTGAGGATCTCACCCTCGGGGGTGATGCGGCCGTTTTGCAGCCAACGCAGGCAGCGCTGCACGGCCTCGGTGATCTGCTCCGCCGTCATCTGGCTGAGATCGGTCGGATCCGATTTGGACTGCGCCGGTGCGGCGACCGGAAGGCTGAGAGAGACGATGACCGCCAACGCGGTCGAGGATCTGAGAAGCTGCGAAACCATGCGGTGTTCCTTTCGCTGTGCGGTGCAAAGCCTAAGGAGCCAACTCGCGGCAAAGCAAATAAGTTGCCTGTGAGGGTCATTTTTCGGCCAGAGCCTGCCGATGCGGGCGTCGGGCGCCGGGGTCAGTCGGCGGTCAGCATCTGCAACAGGCGCTGTTTTTCGCCGCTGTCATCCTGACGCGCGAGCATATCCGCCAGATCCTGAAGCGCGGCAATGGAATGGCCTGCGCGAAAGCTGTCGACATGAGGCAGCATGGCGCGGATGCCGCGCGCCTTGGGGGCGAACCCGTCAAAGCGCAGCAAGGGGTTGAGCCAGATCAGACGGCGCGCGGAGAGATGCAGCCGCTGCATTTCCGCACTGAGCTGATCGCTGTCGTCGCGGTCCAGCCCGTCGGTGATCAGCAGGACCACGGCCCCCTGCCCCATGACGCGGCGCGACCAGTCACGGTTGAAATCATGCAGGCAGGCGCCGATCCTTGTGCCGCCCTCCCAGTCCTGCGCCTCGGCCCCGGCTGCGGCCAGGGCGGCATCAACATCGCGCTGCGCCAGATGGCGGGTAATGTTGGTAAGCCGTGTGCCGAAGGTAAAACCATGGACCCGCGCCCAGCCCGGCCCCTTGCGATTGGCGACCGCATGCAGGAAATGCAGGATCAGGCGGGAATATTGGCTCATCGAGCCGGAGATATCGCAGATCACCACCAGATTGGGCCAGCGCAGCCGGCGCTGCGCCCGCGCGAGGGTCGTGACCTCTCCGCCCTGACGTGCGGCCTGGGCGAGCGTGCGCCGCCAGTTGATCCGGCTGCCAGATGGAGCCGCCATCAGACGGCGCGACTGAATGGGGCGGATCGGCAGCTGCATCTTGGCCAGCATCCGCTTGGCCTCGGCCACCTCGGCGGTGCTCATCTGCTCAAAGTCGAGCTGCCGCAACCGTTCCTCGCGCGACATGGTGAGTTCGGCGTTTAATTCCAGCTGTTCCGGTGGCTCCTCCCCCTCCGGCGGGTCAGGGCGATCCGGTGCCTCAGCCCCGTCCAGCAATGCCTCGGCGGCGCGTTTCTGGGCCGGTTTGGCGGCCTTCTCCTCCTGCGTGCCACGGATTGCGGGCAGCATCGCCGCCATCATATGCTCCAGAAAGCGCGGATCGCGCCAATAGAGGCGAAAGATCTGCGCAAAGACCTGACGATGCTCCGGCTTGGAGACAAAACAGGCGTGCAGCGTCCAGTAGAAATCCTGTTTCGAGGTAAAGCCAGCAGCGGCAACAGCCTCCACCGCCTCGCTCACCCGGCCCGGACCGATAGGCAGCCCAGCGCGGCGCAAAGCCCGCGCGAAATGGGTGATGTTCTGCGCCAGCCGGGGCGTTTCCGGCAGCGGCAATGGCGGGTATTCAGGCATATGGACAGGGCTGGCGCATCAGGCGGGACCCAGCGCGGCACGGGCCTGATCGAGAATGCGTTTGGCCTCTGATCCATGCAGGCGGCTGATGTCATCCTGATATTTCAGGATGGCCCCCAGCGTGTCGGCGATCACCTCGGGCGACAGGTCGATCACATCCAGCGCTAGCAGGCAATTGGCCCAGTCGATGGTTTCGGCGATGCCCGGGCGTTTGAACAGATCCTCGGTGCGCAGGGCCTGCACAAAGGCGACGACCTCCTGCGACAGACGCGGTGCGAGACCGGGAGCGCGGGCGGTCAGGATCTCCATTTCGCGCTCAAAGTCCGGGTAATCCACCCAGTGATAGAGACAGCGGCGTTTCAGCGCGTCATGCACCTCGCGGGTGCGGTTGGAGGTGAGGATCACAATGGGCGGCTCGGGAGCCTTGATGGTGCCAAGTTCGGGGATGGTGACCTGAAAATCGCTGAGCGCCTCAAGCAGGAAGGCCTCGAACGGCTCATCGGTGCGGTCGAGTTCGTCGATCAGCAAGACAGGTGCGCCCGCCGGGTCCGGCTGCATCGCCTCAAGCAGCGGGCGGCGGATCAGATAGTCGTCGCTGAAGAGTTCCGCCTGAAGCGCAGCACGGTCGCTTGCCTCCTCGGCGGCGACTTCGGCGGTGCGGATGGCCATCATCTGGGCGGCAAAGTTCCATTCATAGACGGCGCTGGCGGCATCCAGCCCCTCGTAGCATTGCAGCCTTATCAGCCGACGTCCAAGCGCGGCAGCGAGTGTCTTGGCGATCTCGGTCTTGCCGACCCCGGCCTCGCCCTCCAGAAACAGCGGCCGACCGAGGCGCAGCGACAGGAAGACCACCGTGGCAAGCCCGCGATCCGCGACATAGCCCGCGCCTGTCAGCAGGGTTTGCACCGCATCAATGGAGCCGGGCAGACCGTTGGCCTGAGCCTGCCCCTGAGCCCGTCCCCGAGCCTGGGCACTGTCCGCTGCGTGGCGGGTGGGATTTTCCGGCTCGACCGCCTGTGTTTCCTGCGACATCTGCCCCCCTTCTGGTCCCTGATCAGGAGACATCTGGCCCCTGACCAACAGGCCATATGTTCGGCACCAAGAGGCCACGCCGAACCGGTCGGGTCAAGCGCTTGTCGATGCCACTTTGGTCTCATAGACGCCCCGCCGACCACGCCAGCACCGCATGTACCGATCTGCACAGCAAGGCCCAAACACCCGGCGCAGCGGCGCATGACATTGACCGGCTTTCGCTGCAATGCGATGACAGAGGCAGGCCATCCGCCCCAAGGGCGCGCCATGCCCCCAAGGCGGCGACGGCACAGACGTAGCGGGAGACAGCATGCGAACACTGGCCGTAACATGTGTAAAGAACGAAGGGGCTTTCCTGCTGGAGTGGATCGCCCATCACAAGGCCGTCGGCTTCAGCGACATTCTGATCCTGTCCAATGACTGCGCGGATGGCACCGACCGGATGCTGGATCGACTGGATGAACTGGGCCATATCACCCATCTGCGCAACGACGGCCCCTATGACAAGGGCGGCATCCAGTTCACCGGGCTTAAGAAAGCGGACAAACACCGGCTGATGCGCAAGGCGGACTGGGTGATGGCGTTTGACGTGGATGAGTTCGTCAATATCCACGTCGGAGACGGCCGCCTGACCGACCTGCATGACGCGCTGCCGGAGGCGGATGCGATCACCCTCACCTGGCGGCTGTTCGGCAATGGCGAAACGGTGCGCTATCAGGACCAGCCGGTGACCGACAGCTTTACCCGCTGCGCACCGGAGGTGATCCACTGGCCGTGGCGCGCGGCGATGTTCAAGACGCTCTATCGCAATGACGGCACCTATCGCAAACTGGGGGTGCATCGCCCGCGAAGCCCACAGGATGAGGCCGCGCTGGCGCGGTATCGCTGGTTCGACGGATCGGGTCGTGAACTGGGTCAGGACTTCAGGACGCAGCGGATCTACTCCAACTATGGCCAGTCGAATTTCGATCTGGTGCAGCTCAACCACTACCCGCTTGGCGCGATGGAGAGCTATGTGCTGAAAGCCGACCGCGGACGGGTCAACCGCCCGGGCGAGCTGGGCATGGATTATTGGGTGGAACGCAATTTCAACACCGATGAGGACGGCAGCATCGCCCGCTATCGCCCCGCCCGTGAGGCGATCGCCGAGCTGCTGCGCGAAGACCCCAAGCTTCAGCGCCTGCACGAACGCGCGGTGCAGTGGCGCCACGACCGCTTTCGCATGTTGATGCAGCAGGACGCCTATCGGACATTGTTTTCGCGCCTGCTGATGACACCGCCTTCGCGGCTGATCAGCCCCGGAACCGCCCGCACTCTCGCCGGTTTTGCCACCTTGGGCCGTCACAGCGCGCAGCAGGGCAGCGACAAACCCGACAATGGGCAGGACTGAGCAGTGGGCAGAGCTGAGCCCTGACCGGATGCGATCGGCCCGCCCCCGCCGCCCGCGCAGCAAGCCGTTCCGCCTCCTTTTGCGCGCAACAATGGCCGACAAACCGGCCTTACAATTTCCAATTTTAGCCTTATTTCGCCTTTAGATGTTGCTGGAGGCAAACCCGTCCGATCCAGGACGGGGCGAGAGGACGAGGCTATGCAGCAGGATACGTTGGACACGCTGGACGAGGATCTGTCCGGGCTGAAGCCCGCGCAGTGGCAGGCCCGCATGGCCGCGCTGGCCGAAGAAAACGGCATGTATCAGCCGCTCGGGAATCGTCACTTTGCCAGCTTCATCGATCAGGGCAATACGCTGCTGGTCAGCTTTGAGACAATCCAAGGCATCCACAACCTGTCAGATCTGGCGCAGCCCCTCGGGTTTGATCTGGTCAAGAACCTGGGCTGGTCGCATCTGTGCCTCATCTCCAACGGCGACACCTGGTTTCGAAATGACCGCATCTTCGGGTTTTTCGACCAGCTGATCGATGATGGTTTCTTTGACGAATTCGACAAGGTGGTGTTCTACGGCGCCGGTCCCTGCGGCTATGCCGCGGCCGCCTTCTCCGTGGCCGCGCCTGGCGCTACCGTGGTCGCGATCCAGCCGCAAGCAACCCTTGATCCCCGGCTGACAGACTGGGACGACCGCTTCACCGAGATGCGCCGTGTCGATTTCAGCAATCGCTACGGGTTTGCCCCCGACATGATGGATGCGGCCCGGCAGGGCTTTGTGATCTACGATCCGCGTGAGCGGCTGGATTCCATGCATGCCGCCCTGTTTGCGCGCAAAAACGTGATGCGCCTGCGCACGCCCCATCTGGGCGACACTGTGCAGACCCGGCTGATCGAGATGGAAATCCTCTATAATATTCTGGCGCTGGCCGGTGCTGACCGGCTGACGGAACAGCAGTTCTACAAACTCTATCGCGCCCGCCGCACCAATGGCCCGTATCTGCGAAAGCTGATGGCAGAGCTGGAACAGACAGACCGCCCCTATCTGATGGCGCTGCTCTGCCGCAATGTCACCGGCAGGCTGCGCGCCCCGCGCTTCCGTCGTCGGCTTGAGGCGCTCCGGAAACGCGCTGCCGAGGGCGAGATCACCCTGCCACCCGAGCGCTGAGCGACACCGGGGACAGGCCAGCAGCGCGACAAGATGATCCCGTCGCTTCCCCTTCGCGCGGCCCTGTGCTAGGCGAACGCCATGACCGTTCAGCTCACCATCCCCCGCCCCGATGACTGGCATCTGCATCTGCGCGACGGCGCGATGCTGAAGGCCGTTCTCCCCGAAACCGCCCGCCATTTCGGCCGTGCGATCATCATGCCGAATCTTGTGCCGCCCGTGGTGACCGGTGACCAGGCCGCCGCCTACCGCGACCGTATTCTGGCGGCCCTGCCCGACGGTATGGCATTTGAACCGCTGATGACGCTCTACCTGACCGAGGACACCGATCCTGCGGATGTGGCAGCGGCCCACGCCAGCGGTCTGGTCAAGGCGGTGAAGCTGTATCCGGCCGGGGCCACCACCAACTCTGCTTCGGGGGTGAGCAATTTCGACAAGGTCCGTGCGGTGCTGGAGACGATGGCAGAGATCGGCCTGCCGCTCTGCACCCATGGCGAGGTCACTGACCATGATATCGACATTTTCGACCGCGAGGCGGTGTTCATCGACCGGGTGCTGGACCCGATCCGCAAGGCGACACCGGGCCTGCGGGTGGTGATGGAACATATCACCACCAGAAACGCCGCCGATTATGTGACCAGCCAGGACGAAGACCTCGGCGCGACAATCACCACGCACCATCTGATCATCAACCGCAACCACATCCTGGCCGGCGGCATCAAACCGCATTACTACTGCCTGCCGGTGGCCAAGCGCGAAGAGCACCGGATCGCCCTGCGCGCGGCCGCCACCTCCGGCGATCGGCGGTTTTTCCTCGGCACGGATTCCGCGCCCCATACCGACCCCAACAAACTCAGCACCTGTGGCTGTGCCGGCTGTTTCACGGCCCCCAACACGATGTCGCTGCTCGCGCATGTCTTCGAAGAAGAGGCCGCGCTGGACAAGCTGGCGGGCTTTGCCTCGGAACATGGCCCGGCCTTCTACGGCCTGCCCGTCAATGCAGACAGGCTGACCCTGATCAAGCAGGACAATGCCGTAGTGTTCCCCGACCAGATCAGCACCGCCGATGGCCCGGTGACCGTCTTTGATCCGGGGTTTGATGTATTCTGGAAAGTTGCCTGACCATATCTTCTGGCTCCAAATATCCCCGCCGGAGGCTCCTGCCACCGGCGGCTCGCGCCGACCACAAGGATGATAGAATGATCCCCTCCTCCTACCCTTCCCGCGAAGAAATCGCCCGTCTTTCCGCCCGTATGCTGCTGGAGATCGGCGCGGTGAATTTCAATACCGAGACGCCCTATACCCTGGCCTCCGGCCTGCCGTCGCCCAGCTATATCGACTGCCGCAAGCTGATCTCGTTTCCGCGGATCCGCTCGACGCTGATGGATTTCATGACCGTCACCGTGATGCGCAATGCCGGCTTTGAGGCCTTTGACAATATTGCCGGGGGCGAAACCGCAGGTATTCCCTTTGCCGCGCTGGTCGCCGAGCGCATGGCGCTGCCGATGACCTATGTGCGCAAAAAGCCCAAAGGCTATGGCAAGAACGCCCGCATCGAAGGCGCGATGAGCGATGGCGAGCGGGTGCTGCTGGTGGAGGATCTGACCACCGATGGCGGTTCGAAACTGTCCTTTGTCGATGCGATCCGCGAAACCGGCGCCTCCTGTGGCCATACGGCAGTGGTCTTCTACTACGACATCTTCCCCGAAACCGAAAAGACGCTGGGCGACCACGGCGTATCGCTGCACTATCTGTGCACCTGGTGGGACGTGCTGGCCGAGGCGCGCGTGCAGCAGGCCTTCTCCAGCGAGACGCTGGATGAGGTGGAGCGTTTCCTCAAGGATCCGCGCGCCTGGCAGGACGCGCATAAATCCGCCTGATCTGAAATCAGCACAGTGATGCACCGGGGGCGGCCTGTGGACAGGGCTGCCCTCGAATCGTCTCTGCCACTGGCAATCTCCCAGATATAGATCGCTTCCCAGATTACACCACATGATATAGAATGCGCCCAGCCCAAGCCGGTCTCTGTGGATTTGGCGCACAGGCCAGCCTGCGGATATCCACAGGCTGTTCACAATTCATCCACAGAGTTTTCCAGATAGCCAAACCGCGCGCCACGCCGGTATAACGCGGGGCCAAAGACGAGAGCAGCGATGAACGATATTACGCCTTTTGACCCCAATCTGCCCGCCGCCCCGCAGCCTGATGCCACTGGCGAGGGCAATGCAGACGACGTCAGCATCCTGCCCCATTCCGTCGAGGCCGAACAGCAGCTCCTCGGCGCCATCCTGACCAACAACGACGTCTACGACCGCGTTGCCTCGATCATCACCTCGGCGCATTTCTACGATCCGGTCCATGCCCGCATCTACGAGATCGCCGCTGCGCGGATCTCAAAGAACACGCTGGCCTCCCCGGTCACGCTGAAGGCGTTCATGGAGGATGACGAGGGGCTGAAGGAACTCGGCGGCCCTGCCTATCTGGCAAAACTGGCAGGCGCCTCGATCTCGGCCTTTGCGGTGCGCGACTATGCGCAGATGATCTATGATCTGGCGATCCGCCGCGAGCTGATCGCACTGGGCCGCAGCATCGCCGACAAGGCACGCCGCGTCGATGTCGCCTCAGAACCCAAGGAGCAGATCGTCGAGGCGGAACAGTCGCTTTATAAACTGGCCGAACAGGGGCAGACGGAAAGCGGCTTCAAATCCTTTCTCAAGGCGGTCACCGAAGCGGTCAATGTCACCAATGAAGCCTATCAGCGTGGCGGCGGCATGGCCGGGATCTCCACCGGTCTGGCTGATCTCGACAAACAGCTCGGCGGCCTGCACCCCTCGGACCTCCTGATCCTCGCCGGGCGGCCCTCGATGGGCAAGACCTCGCTGGCGACCAACATCGCCTTCAACGTCGCCAAGGCCTATAAGCGGGGTGTGAAACCCGATGGCACCGAAGGCGCCATTGACGGGGGGGTGGTTGGCTTTTTCTCGCTGGAGATGTCGGCCGAACAGCTGGCCGGCCGTATCCTCGCCGAGGCTTCGGAAATTTCCTCCCACAAGATCCGTCAGGGCGATATGACCGAGGAAGAGTTCCGCCGGTTCGTTCAGGCGGCGAAGGATCTGGAAAGCTGTCCGCTGTTTATCGACGACACCCCGGCGCTTCCAATCTCGCAGCTCGCGGCCCGGGCACGACGCCTGAAGCGGACCCATGGGCTGGATCTGCTGGTCATCGACTACCTCCAGCTCTGTCGCGGCATGGCTGACAACCGGGTCAATGAAATCGCCGAGATCTCCATGGGCATGAAGGCCATCGCCAAGGAGCTGAACATTCCGGTGGTTGCCCTCTCCCAGCTGTCGCGTCAGGTGGAAAGCCGCGAAGACAAACGTCCGCAGCTGTCGGATCTGCGGGAATCAGGCTCGATCGAGCAGGATGCCGACGTGGTCATGTTCGTGTTCCGCGAGGAATACTACAAGGAGCGCGAGAAGCCCGGCGATCACGAGCTGGACAAGATGGAAGAATGGAAACAGGCCATGGAACGGCTGCACGCCAAGGCCGAGGTGATCGTCGGCAAGCAGCGTCACGGCCCCATCGGCACCGTGGAACTGGCGTTTGAGGCGCAGTTCACCCGTTTCGGCAATCTCGCCAAAGCCTGGCAGCAAGACCATGCGCCCGAATATTGAGCGCTGATAATTCGGCAATCGACATCAGGCGGCGCAGATCTATTGCGCTGCCTTGTTGTTATGCCGCGGCCCTGCCCCGCGCGCCCTGCCGACTTGGGCCGCAGCTCGGCGCTTGTCCTCGGTCATGGTCCAGGTCTTGCCTGTCACCTTTCCAGAAATACTCAAATTCCCCGATCGCGGCGCAGATCATCACTTGCCGTGACAGCCCCCGCAGGCCCGGTCTCCCCGCAGGCCGATATGTGTCAGGTCAGCGCCGAAACTCCGCCAAGCACGCCCGCAGCAAAGCTGGAATGCGGTTTCCCCCTTGACCCCTGTGCCCCCCATGTCATGAACAGCACATGACGACTGCTAGACTGACACTCAACCTCGATGCGCTGGTGACCAACTGGCGCAATCTCGATGCGCTGACCAATTGCGAAACCGCCGCCGTGGTCAAGGCCAATGGCTATGGGCTGGACGCAGGCCGCGTTGGCAAGGCGCTGGCCAAGGCGGGCGCGCGCAATTTCTTCGTGGCCATGGCAGAGGAAGGCGTCGCCCTGCGCCGCGCCATCGGGCCCGGCCCCGGCATCTCGGTCTTTGCAGGCCATATGGAAGGCGATGCAAAACTGCTGCGTGATTTCCAGCTGACGCCGATGCTCAATTCGCTGGACCAGATGCTGCGCCATTTCGAAAGCCTGCCGGGGCACCCCTTTGGCGTGCAGCTCGACAGCGGCATGAACCGGCTCGGCATGGAAGCCGCCGAGTGGAGCGCCGTGCGCGACATCGCGCTCAGCCAGGGGCCGGTGCTGCTGATGTCGCATCTGGCCTGCGCCGATGAGCCGGCCCATCCGATGAACGACCAGCAGTTGCAGCGCTTCGTCGAGATGACCGACGGGCTTGATCTGCCCCGCTCCCTCGCCGCGACCGGCGGGCTGCTGCTGGGGCGCAAGTATCACTTCGACCTCTGCCGTCCGGGCATCGGCCTATATGGTGGCCAGCCCTTCGGTGATGCGCTGCCGGTGGTGCAACTCGATCTGCCGGTGATCCAGATCCGCAGCCTGGATCTCGGCGAGACCGTCGGCTATGGCAACAGCTGGACTGCGCAGCGCCCCAGCCGTATTGCCACCGTCGCCGCAGGCTATGCCGACGGGCTGCACCGCGCGCTTGGCAATGGTGGGATCAAGGTCTACGCGGGCGACACGCCCTGCCCCGTGGTCGGCCGGGTGTCGATGGATCTGATCACGGTCGATGTCACCGACCTTGGCGACGAGCCGGGTCATCTGACCATTCTGAATGAACGCCAGACCGTCGATACGCTTGCCGATGCGGCCGGCACCATCGGCTATGAAATTCTCACCTCCCTCGGCAGCCGCTATGCACGGAGCTACACCGGATGAGCACCCTCTCGCGCCTCTCGCCCCTCAGCCTGCTTGCCCGGCTGGGACAGATGGCCCTTGCCGGACTGGGGGCTGTGGGGCGGGTCACGCTCTTTGGTCTTTCGACCTTCAGCCACATGCTGCGCCCGCCCTTCTACCCGCGCGAGCTGCTTAATGCGCTGTTGCAGGTGGGCTGGCTGTCGCTGCCCGTGGTAGGGCTGACCGCGATTTTCACCGGCGCGGCCCTGGCCTTGCAGATCTATGCCGGCGGCGCCCGCTTCAACGCAGAGGCTGTGGTGCCGCAGATCGTGGCGATCGGCATGGTCCGCGAGCTTGGCCCGGTTCTGGTCGGGCTGATGATCGCCGCGCGCGTCACCTCCTCCATCGCAGCCGAAATCGCCACCATGAAGGTGACCGAGCAGATCGACGCGCTGGTGACGCTCTCCACCCATCCGATGAAATACCTGGTGGCGCCGCGGGTGCTGGCCGCGCTGATCACAGTGCCGGTGCTTGTCGGGGTTGGTGACATCATCGGCATTATGGGCGGCTATGTGGTGGCGACCCAGAATCTGGGCTTCAACCCGGCTGCCTATCTGAAGAACACCGTAGATTTCCTCGAAGCCCGCGACATCGTCTCGAGCCTGGTCAAAGGCGCCGCCTTTGGCACCATCGCCGCCACGATGGGCTGCTACTACGGCATGCAGTCGGGCCGCGGCGCGCAGGGCGTCGGCCGCGCCACCAAAGGCTCGGTTGAGGCCGCAGCCGTGCTGATCCTGGCCGCCAATTTTGTCCTTACAGGGATTTTCTTCTCGCTATGATCCAGATGAAAGACGTCCATAAGGCCTTTGGCGACAACCGCGTGCTGAACGGCATGAATCTCGAGATCGCCAAAGGCACCTCGATGGTGATCATCGGCGGCTCCGGTACCGGCAAATCGGTGGCGCTGAAAAGCATCCTTGGCCTGATCCAGCCCGACAGCGGTGAGATCCTTGTCGATGGCAAACCCGCCGGATCCGGCGACCGCGACATGTTTCTGGCCCGCTTCGGGATGCTGTTCCAGGGCGGCGCGCTGTTTGACAGCCTGCCGGTCTGGCAAAACGTGGCCTTCCGCCTCCTGCGCGGCGCGCTGAAGCGGCCCACCGAAGAGGCGCGCGAAATCGCCATCGAGAAGCTGCGCCGGGTGGGCCTGAAGGCTGATGTGGCGGACCGGCTGCCTGCAGAACTGTCGGGCGGCATGCAGAAGCGTGTGGGTCTTGCCCGTGCGATTGCCGCCGAGCCCGAAATCATCTTCTTTGACGAGCCGACCACCGGCCTTGACCCGATCATGTCCGGCGTCATCAACGACCTGATCCGCGAAATCGTGGTCGAGATGGGCGCAACGGCGATGACCATCACCCACGACATGTCCTCGGTCCGCGCCATTGCCGACAATGTGGCGATGCTGCACGCAGGCGTGATCCAATGGACCGGCCCGGTCAGCGAGATGGACCAGTCGGGCGATCCCTATATGGAGCAGTTCATCCATGGGCGTGCCGAGGGGCCGATCGAGGCGGTGCGTTAGGCCTCGCGGCCTTTTTTTTTGCGAGGGTCGCTGTCTCTGGCACCGCGTCTGGCGTTCGCTCGCAGCCTTCCCCCTTTAAATCCGGCACTAAACGCGCAAGTCTTGGCCGACCCACAGAAAACGAGCTGCCATGATCCTCCGCCTCCTCACCCTTTCGCTCTTGATCCTCTACCCCGTCGCCTGGTTTGCGCCGTTGATGCGGGCGGGTCTGCTGCCGATCTTCGGCCTCAGCGAGATCTCGGTGATCACCGGCTTGCAGAGCCTGTGGGGCAGCGATGTCATCCTCGCTCTGACGGTCACGGCTTTTGCGATTTTCGCCCCCTATCTCAAAACCATCGGGCTGGCGCTGGTGCAATGGGGCCTGCTGGATATACGGCTACAGCCCGTCCTCCATATTCTGGGCAAGCTGGCGATGGCCGATGTCTTTCTGATCGCGCTCTATATCACCCTGGCCAAGGGGATCGGCTACGCGACGATCGAAACCGCCTGGGGGCTTTATCTGTTTACAGGCTGTATCCTGGCCTCGGTGGTGCTGGGGCTGATAACCGAGCGGCGGGTCAGAACTGCCGAGTAAGAACCGGGTCCGCGGGGGCTCTGCCCCCGGCCTTGCGGCCTCCCCCGGGGTATTTCCGGCCAGAAGAAATCCGCTACTTCCCATCTTCTGGCGTCAAATATCCCGGAGCGCGAGGCAGCGCCTCGCAGGATCGGTTTCAGCGACCGCAACACTTGAACAAACCGGAAACATCTGCCAGATCTACCGGATGGCAAAAACAACATATTCCTGCTCTGCCTGCGGAGCATCTTTTTCAAAGTGGTCCGGGCGCTGCGATGGCTGTGGCGAGTGGAATTCCATCACCGAAGACAAGGGCCTGTCCAAAGGCGGCCCGGCGTCGAAATCTCTGGGCATGCGCCGGGGCAAGACCATTCCGCTCAGCGATCTTGCAACCGAGGAGACACCGCCGCCACGCACCTGCTGCGGGGTTGCGGAACTGGACCGGGTGCTGGGCGGCGGGCTGGTGCCTGCCTCGGCCATTCTGGTGGGCGGCGATCCCGGGATCGGGAAATCGACGCTGCTGCTACAGGCGGCGGCGCAGTTTGCCCATTCAGGCCTCAAGACGATCTATGTCAGCGGCGAAGAGGCCAGTGCGCAGGTACGCATGCGGGCGCAGCGGCTGGGATTGGCTGAAGCGCCGGTCAAGCTGGCGGCGGAGACAAATCTGCGCGATATCCTGACCACGCTGGAGGCGGAGCGGCCACAGCTGGCGATCATCGACTCCATCCAGACCATGTGGGCCGATCATGTGGACAGCGCGCCGGGATCCGTAAGCCAGGTCCGTGCCGCGGCGCATGAGCTGACCACCTTTGCCAAGACCAATGGGATCTCCATCATCATGGTGGGCCATGTCACCAAGGAAGGCCAGATTGCCGGTCCGCGGGTGGTCGAGCATATGGTGGATACCGTGCTGTATTTCGAAGGCGAGCGCGGGCATCAGTTCCGCATTCTGCGCGCGGTCAAGAACCGCTTTGGTCCGGCGGATGAGATCGGCGTCTTCGAGATGACCGGTGGCGGGCTGAGCGAAGTCCGCAACCCCTCGGCGCTGTTTCTGTCGGAACGCGGCACACCCTCGCCCGGTTCTGTGGTGTTTTCTGGCATTGAAGGTACCCGCCCGGTTCTGGTCGAGATGCAGGCGCTGGTCGCGCCCTCGCCGCATTCGCAGCCACGCCGGGCCGTGGTGGGCTGGGACTCTTCGCGCCTGGCGATGATCCTTGCCGTGCTGGAAGCGCGCTGCGGCATCCCCTTTGCCGGGCTCGACGTCTATCTGAATGTGGCCGGCGGCATGAAGATATCGGAACCTGCGGCGGATCTGGCGGTGGCGGCGGCGCTGCTCAGCGCCCGCGAAGACACCGCATTGCCCTCTGATACGGTGGTATTCGGAGAAATATCGCTCTCAGGAGCCCTGCGACCGGCCCCGCAGACCGAAAACCGGTTGAAAGAAGCGCAAAAACTTGGTTTCACCGCAGCGATAGCTCCAAGTGGTGGCAAATCCGTCGCGGTCCCCGGACTTGCGGTGCGGCAGGCCTCTGATCTCGCCGGTTTTGTTGGCGAATACTTTGGGGCTGGCTAAAGTCGCAAGAATTCTAATCGCAGGTTAACGGGCGAGGGACATGGAAGGTTTCACCATTATCGACGGGGTCGTGGCCCTGGTCATTGTTGTATCAGCGTTGCTGGCCTATTCGCGCGGTTTCGTGCGTGAGGCGATGGCCATCGCTGGTTGGATCGCCGCAGCCATCTTGGCCTTTCTGTTTGCGCCACAGGTTGAGCCGTTGATGGCCGAGATCCCGGTCATCGGGGAGTTCATTGCGGACAGCTGCGAATTGTCGATCATCGCGGCGTTTGCCGCGGTCTTTGCGCTGGCGCTGATTGTGGTGTCGTTCTTCACGCCGCTGTTCTCATCATTGGTCCAGCGCTCGGCGCTTGGCGGGCTGGATCAGGGGATCGGCTTCTTCTTCGGGGTGCTGCGCGGCATCCTGTTGGTGGCGATTGCCTTCTTCCTCTATAATGTGGTGATGACCGGCCAAAGCTTTACCATCGTGGACGAGAGCCGCTCTGCGGTGGTGTTTGAGCGGATGATCGGCAAGATCGAAGACCGCAACCCTGAGCAGGCGCTTGGCTGGGTGACCACACAATATGAAAGCCTGATCGGCTCCTGCGACAAGTGAGGCGGACGCCGATCCGCCACCAGTGGGCGGCTGCGCGGATCACGGATGCGGGCGAGAAACGGGATTACAACCGGACTGAAACGGGGCGCCTTCGGGCGCCCTTTTTTAATACATCGGGTCACGCCTGCGACCGGAGGCGCGTTGTGGCCCCAATGGGAAGCGCCGCCCCGGTTGGCGATGACAGCCTCCGGTTAGGGCTGCGCAGTGCGGGCTTTGGCGCGATGGTGACTTATCCAATTCCGACATTCCAGCCCCGACTGGCGTTTACCTTTCCTAACATCAAGAACGCCTATTAACGCTTTATTAACCAATTAGAATCGCGATTTTTTAGCACTTGATCGCCTCCTTGCTCCATGTGCTGAGCGCGGGGGCAAACCGATAAAAGTTAACAAATCCTGTGATCGGAGGTGTTTTTCGGCAACAATTTGGGGAATGAGGCGGCTTTGGAGACCAAAAACCCCGCTGTTGTCCCAATCGGCCCGATCCTTGCCCCAATTCCGTCCAAATTCGGAGCGCACATTGGTGTCAACAAGACGCCGGACAGAACGTCAGGCCTATCGCTCAGAAGGACAACACCATGCTGCTGGATCACTCGACATCATTTGCGGACTGTCAGCCGGTTGGTCTTCTGATGGATTTCCCGACAGCTGCGCGCCCTGCCGCATCCAACCGCAGCCGCCTGCGTCCGCGCACCGGCGGTCTGCTGCCGCATATGATGGTCGAGACCGAGCGTGGGTTTGTACAGGCCCGTCACGTCAAGCCCGGCGACAAGGTCTACACCCTGGATGGCGGTGCGCAGGAGGTGACCGGTGTCAAACACGCGGTGCCGCGCCTCACTTCTCTGGTGCATGTCCCCGCCGGCGCTTTGGGCAATGATGACGATCTGATGCTGCCCGCCGATCAGCAGGTTGGTCTGGAACTGGCTGCCGTCGAGAGGCTGTTTGATGTGCCCACCGCGATCACCAAGGTGGTGTCGCTGATTGGCTACAACGGCATCTCTGCCGCCATGCCGGAGAAGATGGCCCGCATCTATCTGTCCTTTGCCGAGGAAG
Organism: Phaeobacter sp. JH204B; assembly: GCF_048055755.1. Classification (NCBI taxonomy): domain Bacteria; kingdom Pseudomonadati; phylum Pseudomonadota; class Alphaproteobacteria; order Rhodobacterales; family Roseobacteraceae; genus Phaeobacter; species Phaeobacter sp. JH204B. Next base: position 46,648 of record NZ_JAYMXF010000018.1, on the reverse strand, counting down.
AAATGATCTGGGCTGCCTGCGGGATGCTGGTACATGTTGCACATGAGAACACCGCCAACAGCGCCGATGATGGTGCCTTCCGGGCGCTGTCGCTGGCCGAAACCCGTCAGATCCTCGCCAGCGAGGACGGGCGTGCTCTTTCTGACGCGGGCAAGGACGAGACCGACAGCTGCGAAGATGACCGTGACGATGTGCTCTCGGCCTTTGACATGCTGCGCGGGCTGCTGGCCGCCTGAGGCTGACGCGGGCGCGAACCGGACACGGATCTGGACGTTGCCGGTCACGGGATCTGCGTATCCCACGCTGTTCGCCAAATAAATATGCTCCGGCCCCCCCCTCCTGCGGCCTGCGATATTTCGCAGGTTTTTTTGTTTTTGGCGGCTGTCCGACGGCGGTCAGGGCTGCGGTTTTTTTACCCAACTGTCGTGAAACCGTGATCCTTGGGTGACATGCGCGGACGGACCCTCTATGTGGGGGACATCCTGACAACCGGATTCGGAGCTACACCGCCTTGCCGATGCCGCAGATGCCCCCCGCCCACCCGTTTGACGATGACAAGCTGCGCGAAGAATGCGGCATCTTTGGCGTCGTCGGCGTCCAGGACGCTTCCAACTTTGTCGCGCTCGGCCTGCATGCCCTGCAACACCGGGGACAGGAGGCCGGCGGCATCGTCACCCATGATCCTGTCGAAGGGTTCCAGAGCGCCCGTCGTTTCGGCTATGTCCGCGACAACTTCACCTCGCAGGATGTGATGTCCACCCTGCCCGGCCCCATCGGGATTGGCCATGTGCGCTATTCCACCGCCGGGTCCAAGGGTCAGACTGCGATCCGGGACGTGCAGCCTTTCTTTGGCGAATTCGCTATGGGCGGTGCAGCGATTGCCCACAACGGCAATATCACCAACGCCAATGCCCTGCGCCGCGAACTGATCGAGCGCGGCTCGATCTTCCAGAGCTCGTCGGACAGTGAGTGCATCATTCATCTGATGGCCCGCTCGTTGCAGCGCAATATCCCGGAGCGGATGGAAGATGCGCTGCGCCGGGTCGAAGGCGCCTTCTCGGTTGTCGCCATGACCCGGACCAAGCTGATTGGTGTCCGCGACCCGCTGGGCGTCCGCCCGCTGGTGCTGGGTCGGGTCGGCGAAGGCTATGCACTGAGTTCAGAAACCTGTGCGCTGGACATCATCGGCGCCGAGTTCCTGCGCGAGATTGAGCCGGGCGAAATGGTGGTGATCACCGACAAAGGTGTCGAGAGCCATTTCCCGTTCCGCCGCCAGTCGTCCAAGTTCTGCATCTTTGAACATGTCTATTTCTCCCGCCCTGATTCGATCCTTGGCGGGCGGTCCGTCTATGAGACCCGCGAAGCCATCGGTCGCGAGCTGGCAAAGGAAAACCCGGTCGAGGCGGATCTGGTCTGCCCGGTGCCGGACAGCGGCACGCCCGCAGCGATCGGCTATTCGCTGCAATCGGGCATTCCCTATGCGATGGGGATCATCCGCAACCAGTATATGGGCCGGACCTTCATTGAGCCGACCGAGCAGATCCGCAACATGGGCGTGCGCCTGAAGCTGAACGTGAACCGCGCCCTGATCGAGGGCAAGCGGGTGATCCTGGTGGATGATTCCGTGGTGCGTGGGACAACATCGCGCAAAATCAAGGAGATGATCCTGGATGCCGGGGCCAGCGAGGTGCATTTCCGCATTGCCTCGCCGCCGACCGCTTGGCCCTGTTTCTATGGTGTGGACACACCCGAACGTGACAAGCTGCTGGCCGCAACCATGTCCGAGGATCAGATGGCCAAACATCTGGCCGTGGACAGCCTGAAGTTCATCTCGCTGGACGGGCTTTACCGGGCCGTCGGGCAGGATCAGGGCCGTAACAGCAAATGCCCGCAGTATTGTGACGCCTGTTTCTCGGGCGAATACCCTGTTGTTCCGACCGATATGGTCGAACGGGGGTTTGAAATGAAGTCGCCGGCAGAGTAAGAGCGCAGCCGATATCAGTTCGACTCATGAGGCGCTGATCACCGGATCGGCGCCTCTTTCCTTTTTGCCCCTGCCCCCGAAAGGCCGCCCCCTTGGATCCACATCTCGCCCGCATGCTTGGCTCGCAGCGCCAGTGTCGCTGTTGCGGAGCGACGTTTGCCCAGCTGTTGAGCCTCAGCTGCGACCGGCCCGACGTCTGCCCGGAGGATATGTTTGTGCATGACAACACGGCGATCTCGGCGCAGGCGGGGGATGTGCTGACCGAAGATTTCTGCCGCCTGGGGCATCTGCGCTTTGTGCGGGCGGTGCTGGCTGTACCGCTGGCGGACACCCGTGGAGAAGAGTTCATTCTGGGCACATGGGCGCGGCTTAGCCAAGAGGATTTCGATGCCTATCTCGACCGCTTCGAGATGCAGGACACCGAAGATATGGACAGCAAGCGGGCCTGGCTGGCCAATGCCATTCCGCCCGATGACAGCGAGTCCGTTGAAGCGATGCTGCATATGCGGCCCGAAGGGCAATACCCTGAGCTACAGATCTCCGAGCCGGATCACCCGCTTTACAATCTGCAGATGGTCGGCGCGCAGATGGAAGAGTTGCTGGGGCTGCTTTATGCCTATGGCCACGATCTGCCCTCGCTCATCTATGATGCCTGAGGAGGCTGATCTGCGCGCCGCCTAGGCGCTGCACTGTCGCTATTGCAAGATGCGACACCTGAGACTTCAAGCCCCCTGCGCGCAATTGCGCAGGGTCACTTGGCGGAATGGGCGGGCGTTTGCGCAGGGCGCCGGGGCGCACCGGCATGGGCTTGCCCACGCTCTCGGCGCCCCCTGTTCCCGGCAGTGCACAGCTGATAGCCGAAGGGCGATACCGCACAAGAAAGAAATCCTGTCCAGAATGGCAAATCGTGAGAACGGCAAGACGCCGGCCAATGTCGCCGGTCATGCCACCCAGAAAGACGCATTGCACCGCAACCGCCTCAGCCTTCTGGGGTTGTTCGGCGCCAACGACAACCTGAGCGCCATGGTGCGGATGCCGAACGGCCGCATGCAGATCGTGACCCGCGGCAGCCGCCTGTCCGGTGGCGAAGTTGTTGCCATTGATGCCGACGGCCTGATCCTTCAGAAAAACGGCAAGGCATCACGTCTGGCGATGCCGGGCGGGTGACCCGCAACCGGCGCGCGGACGGGCATCACGCCCAGGCTTGAGACCGCTGCGCCGCTTTGGCCCCTTGACCCGCGCCGCGCTGCGCCGCACAAGGCGCCCATGACACAGAAACTCGCTCTCATCACCGGGGCCTCACGGGGCCTGGGCGCCGCCCTCGCAGAGGCATTGGCGCCGACGCATCACATCGTCGCCGTGGCCCGCACCACAGGCGCATTGGAAGAGCTGGACGATCGTATCAAGGCCAACGGTGGCTCGGCGACTCTGGCCCCTATGGATATCACCGTTCCGGAGGCCATGGCCACGCTCTGCCGGGGCATCCATGATCGCTGGGGGCAGCTGGACCTCTGGCTGCACACCGCCATTCACGCCGCGCCGCTGAGCCCGGCGCAATTCGTGGCGGCCAAGGACTGGCAGAAATCCATCGCGATCAATGCGACGGCACCCTCCGTTCTGATCCCCTATGTGGCGCCGCTTCTGGGGCAGACCGGTCAGGCCGTGTTCTTTGACGATCCCCGCGCGGGCGAGAAATTCTTTGGAGCCTATGGCGCCAGCAAGGCCGCGCAGATGTCGCTGGCCAACAGCTGGCAGGTCGAAAGCGCCAAGACCGGCCCCAAGGTGCAGGTGCTGACGCCAAATCCGATGGCGACAGCGGTGCGCGCACGGTTCTTTCCGGGTGAAGATCGCGATGCGCTGAGCACGCCGCAGGCCGAGGCCGCACGGCTGCTCCCCGAGATTCTGGCCGCCGCCGACTGATCTGAGGGTCAGAGACACCCGCGAACTGCGCGAACACGCGGCTTTCCGCCGACAGGTGCCTGCAACGGGCGCCGGTCGCTCTGGTTTTCAAGCGGGCCAGAAAATCTGTGACCTCTGTGCCGCAGGGGCTGGCGCCGGGCGCTCTGGTCGGGATCACGACGGGGAAAGGCTTGCCCCCTTTTGCCCCACATCTTATTCAGGTCTGGAGTGCAGATCGGCGTAATCACGCCCGACACATAGGCTGCCAGAGCCAGACGAGAGGCCCCGTCCATGCGAATTCTGATCACCAATGACGATGGCATCAGCGCCCCCGGCCTTGCGGTTCTGGAGCAGATCGCCCGCGAGGTTGCAGGTCCCGGCGGAGAGGTCTGGACAGTGGCACCGGCGTTTGAGCAATCCGGCGTTGGTCATTGCATCAGCTACACCCGCCCCTTCATGCTGAGCCAGCTGGGCGAACATCGCTTTGCCGCAGAAGGATCGCCTGCGGACTGTGTGTTGGCCGGGCTGCATGTGGTGATGAAAGACCAGCAACCGGATCTGGTGTTGTCAGGGGTAAACCGGGGCAACAATTCGGCAGAGAACGCGCTCTACTCCGGCACCCTCGGCGGGGCGATGGAGGCGGCATTGCAGGGCATTCCGGCCATGGGCCTGTCGCAGTATTTCGGGCCTCAGAACGCGCAGCTTGAAAACCCGTTTGAGGCAGCCGCCCAACATGGTGCCGATCTGATCCGTTCCATCTTGGAAGCGCAGCCCAAGGAAGACGCCGATTACCGCTTGTTTTACAACATTAATTTCCCACCTGTTCCTGCCGCTGATGTGAAGGGACGGCGGATTTCACCGCAGGGTTTCCGGCGCGGCAGCCATTTCTCGGCCGAGGAGCAGACCTCCCCCAACGGGCGGCGCTATCTGTGGATCCGTGGTGGCAACCAGCATGTTGCCACCGCCGAGGGCAGTGACGCAGCGCAGAACCTGGCAGGCTATATCTCCGTGACGCCGATGCGGGCGGATCTGACCGCGACAGATGCGCTGGAGCGCCTGAAGGGCATTGAATGAGCGACCCGACAGCTGAAACCAAGATGCAGTTCCTGTTTGCCCTGCGCTCGCGCGGGGTGACGGATGCGCAGGTCCTCGATGCAATGGAACAGATCGACCGCGGCCCCTTTGTGCGGGGGCTGTTTTCGGCGCGCGCCTACGAGGATATGCCGTTGCCGATCGCCTGCGGGCAGACCATTTCGCAGCCCTCTGTTGTCGGTCTGATGACCCAGGCCTTGCAGATCTCGCCCCGCGATACGGTGCTGGAGGTTGGCACCGGCTCTGGCTATCAGGCCGCGATCCTGAGCAAGCTGGCGCGGCGGGTCTATACCGTGGATCGTCATGCGCGGCTGGTGCGGGAGGCGCGGCAGATCTTCGACCAACTGCACCTGTCCAATATTACCTCACTGGTCGGCGATGGCAGCCACGGCCTGCCCGAACAGGCGCCTTTTGATCGAATCATCGTGACCGCTGCCGCCGAAGACCCGCCCGGCCCACTCTTGGCGCAGCTGAAGACCGGCGGTATTATGGTGGTGCCCGTGGGGCAGTCCGACACTGTACAGACGCTGATCCGTGTTCAAAAAACCGACAGCGGCCTCGAATACGACGAATTGCGCCCGGTGCGTTTTGTTCCCCTGCTTGAGGGGATCGGCAAAGACACGTAAGGGAGGGGCAAGAGACCCGCCCACCCCAACCGCTCCGGACATCCTCGAGCGGGATCGCGTGGCTGGCCGACAGACTATTGGCAAGCCCCAGGTATAATGGGGGCCCGCAAGACGGGAACGGCGTTCCGAGGAGAGCGAAATGACAGTGACTGTACCCACCCACCGCAATCGTGTGACAGGACGCAAGGCGCTGATGGCACTGCCGCTGGTGGCCGTGCTGGCGGCCTGCGAGGCACCGCTGGATTACGACCTGCGCGGCCAGATCGGTGCGTTCAACACGACAAAGGCGGCGCAGACCGCAACCGCCAGCCGCCCGAAACCCGATGCCAAGGGGCTGATCACCTATCCATCCTATCAGGTGGCCGTTGCCCGTCGCGGCGATACGCTGAACGATGTGGCAGGCCGCATTGGTCTGCCCGCCAGCGAGCTGGCCCGGTTCAACGGGATGAAGCCCGACGATCCGCTGCGGCAGGGGGAGATCATTGCCCTGCCCCGCCGCGCACCCGGTACGGCGACCAGCGGCGGCGTCGATATCGCCTCGCTGGCGGGGGATGCGATCGACAGCGCCCCATCGACCACACCCTCGGCGGCAAGCACCGTCAGCACAACGCCGCTGGCACCGCAGCCGACCGCAAGCAAGCCGCAGGTCCAAAGCGGCCCAGAGCCGGTGCGCCATAAGGTGAAGCGCGGCGAAACCGCTTATACCGTCTCGCGGCTTTATCAGGTGCCGGTGAAATCCCTTGCGGAATGGAACGGCCTCGGCAGCGATTTTGCCATCCGTGAGGGCCAGTTCCTGCTGATCCCGCTGAAGGACCGCCCAGCCCCGCGCAAGGAAGCATCCGCAGTGGTGGTTCCGGCCGCCGCCACCGTCACCGCGCCGGGTGAAGGCACCAATACGCCCCTGCCGCCAAGCGCCACCAAGCCACTGCCGCAGGAAACCGTCGCGCCCGCGGCCCAGGCGCCGAAAGCGCTGCCTAAGGTAGAGGTCCCGACCCCGACCCGCAGCTCCAGCGCCGCGATGGGCTTCCCGGTCAAGGGCAAGATCATCCGCACCTATTCCAAGGGCAAGAACGACGGCATTGATATCGCCGGTGCAGCGGGCGCCCCGGTGCAGGCCGCCGATGGCGGTACGGTGGCGGCGATCACCAAGGATTCCAACAATATTCCGATCATTGTGATCCGCCACGACGCCAAGCTGCTGACGGTCTATGCCAATGTCGACAAGATCGAGGTGAACAAGGGCGACACCGTCTCGCGCGGTCAGATCATCGCCGCATTGCGGGACGGACCCGCTGCCTATGTGCATTTCGAGGTGCGCAACGGCTTTGAAAGCGTCGATCCGCTGCCCTATCTGCAATAAACGTCGCAAGCGGCAACAGGCAATAAAGAGACGGCGCTCCGGGTCATCCCGAGCGCCGTCTTTTGGTTGATCACAGCTGTTCAATCATGGCTGCTGCCGTCTTTGCGGTCAGCTGACCTTCACCCCATGGCGGCCGGCCAGATCGGTAAAGAACTGCCAGGCCACCCGGCCCGAGCGGGCGCCGCGCGTGGCCTGCCATTCGATCGCCTCGGCGCGCAGAACCGGCTCCGGCACCACAACGCCATAGGCCGCGCAATAGCCTGAAATCATGGCGAGATATTCATCCTGATCGCAGGGGTGGAAACCCAGCCACAGCCCGAACCGATCCGAGAGAGAGACCTTTTCCTCAACCGCTTCCGACGGGTTGATGGCGCTGGAGCGTTCGTTCTCGATCATATCACGCGGCATCAGGTGACGGCGATTGGAGGTGGCATAGAACAGCACATTGTCCGGCCGACCTTCGATGCCGCCATCCAGCACCGCTTTCAGGCTTTTGTAGTGCTGATCGTCATGGCCAAAGGACAGGTCATCGCAGAACAGGATGAACCGCTCGGGCGCTGCCCGCAGATGGTTCAGCAGGCGCGCGACCGATGGCAGATCCTCGCGCTGCAGCTCCACCAGTTTCAGAGCGGGGAATTCCGGCGACAGCTGTCCGTGGATCGCTTTCACAAGGCTAGATTTACCCATCCCCCGCGCGCCCCAGAGCAGTGCATTATTGGCGCCGAACCCGGCGGCAAAGCGGCGGGTATTGTCCAGCAGCGTGTCGCGCGCGCGGTCGATCCCCAGCAGCAGCTCAAGATCGACGCGGTTCACGGTTTCGACAGCCTCCAGCCGGTCCGGGGCCACATGCCAGACAAAGGCAGAGGCAGCACCAAAATCAGGCGCCTTCAGCGGCGCAGGTGCCATCCGTTCCAGCGCATCGGCGATGCGGCTCAGGCTTGTGTCATCCATCGGGGCCTCCGGTCTATTGGCACATAGGGCGTATCGGCGCGCTCGGGCTCAGCTGTCCTGCGGCTCGATCATGTCGACGCGCGTGGCATGTCGGCCGCCCTCGAACTCAGCATTAAGGAAGGCATCGACAATTTCAATCGCCAGGCTGTCGCCTACCACACGCGCTCCGATAGAGAGCATGTTGGCGTTATTGTGCTGGCGGATCATCTTGGCCGAGAAAGTCTCTGAGCAGACGCCGCAGCGGATGCCTTTGACCTTGTTCGCGGCCATCATGATGCCCTGGCCGGTGCCGCAGAGGATAATGCCCAGATCGCAATCACCCGAGGCAACACGCTCTGCCGCCGCCGCGCCATGTTTGGGGTAATGCGTGCTTTCCGGTGTTGTCGGACCGATATCAACCACCTCATATCCGTTTGCGGCAATATGCGTGGCGATGGCCTGGCGCAGGTCGATTGCGGCGTGATCGCTGGAAAGAACAACGCGGGTGGGTTTGGTCTGGTCCATGGGTGTCTCCGTCGGTGGGTTACCGGCGTCAAAGCATGTTCCGGCTGCGCGAGCAAGGGGGCAGCCTATACACCCCTGCCCGATCCGCCCTGGCGCCCCGGCCGCATGAGAAAGGGCGCACCGTCTCCGGCGCGCCCTTCCTCGATATGCTGGTCCTGATCTGGCAGGAGCAGATCCGGTCTGGATTACCGGGTCTTGCCGTCGTCCTCATCGTCGAACTCGGCCATCAGCGGGTCGTCTTCGGGATGCCGGTCCATCTCCTCGTACAGATCGTCGCCGTCATCGTCCTCGTCATCATAGTAGCCTTCTGCGCGCAGCTTGGCCTCGCGGGTCTTTTCCACCTGACGCACCAACAGGATCGACAGCTCGTAAAGGCCATAGACCACCGAGAACAGGATGCCTTGGGTGATCACATCCGGCGGCGTCACCAGCGCAGCCAGCACCAGAATGGCGACAACCGCGTATTTGCGCACGCTGCCAAGACCATCGGCGCTGACCAGCCCGGCCTTGCCCATCAGGGTCAGGAGCACCGGCAGCTGGAAACACAGCCCAAAGGCCATAATGAACTTCAGCGTGATGTCCAGCGACTCGTTGACCTTGCCAAAGAAGGTGATGCGCACACCTTCTGTGGTTTCCGGCACCACGGCGGCATCCGCAGGCAGGCTGTCGACCGCGCCGGACAAGAGGTTGGCAAAGATGGATGACACATCGGCAAAGCCAAGGAAAAACGCCATCGCCAGCGGTGTGACCACGAAATGGGCAAAACTGGCCCCCAAGAGGAACATCACCGGCGAGGCGATGAGGAAGGGCAAAAAGGCGTTCTTCTCTGTCTTGTAAAGCCCCGGTGCCACAAAGCGCCAGAGCTGGAAGCCGATAACCGGGAATGACAGCGCAAAGCCAAACACCATGGAGATGCGGAACAGCGTGAACAGATATTCCTGTGGGCTGGTGTATTGCAGCGTTGGCGACGGGTCGCCGAGGCTGCGCAGGGTTTCCTCGATCGGGCCAAGCAGGAACTGCAGGATCGGCTCTGCCACTGTGAAGGCCAGCACGATCCCCACGATGAACGCGCCAACCGCCCGGATCAGGCGGGTGCGCAATTCGGCCAGATGCTCAATTAGCGGCGCTGTGCTGTCGTCGATATCCTCGGACGCGCTCATGTCTTGGTCTCACTTTCTGACGTCGCCGACGTGTCTGTGGCAGCCAGGGCCGCCTCCGCTTCGGCTGCCTTGGCCTGGGCCTCTGCGGCCTCGCGTGCCTTGCGGTCCGCAGCGGCACGGGCAGTGGCCGCCTGGATCTTCTTGGCATCCTCAGCCCGCTCAGCGGCCAGTTTCCCGGTTTCACTGTCGGGGTCGAACTTGGTCGGGTCGATGGATTTTGCCATATCCTGCGCGGCCTGTTTGACGCCGTCCATTGCGGTATTGACCGGGTTGGCCGCCGCTTTCAGCCCCTTGGCCATCTCATTGACGCCCGCCTCATCGGCAGCGTCATTCATGGCCCGGCTGAATTCGCGCGCCATGCCCTTGGCCTTGCCCACGAACCGTCCGACATTGCGGAACAAAACCGGCAGGTCCTTGGGCCCGACAACAATCAGCGCCACAACGCCGATAACCATGAGTTCGGTCCACCCAAGATCAAACATCGCGGCTTAGACCTTGTCTTTTTCGGTCTCGGGCGTCACGTCGCGCGCGGTCTCGGCGGTGGTCTCTTCTTCCAGTTCCTTGGTGCTGTCGTTCACGCCCTTTTTGAAGGCGGTGATGCCTTTGCCGACCTCACCCATCAGCGAGGAAATCTTGCCGCGGCCAAAGAGGACCAGAACCACGACGGCGATGAGCAGCAGGCCGGGAAGGCCGATATTGTTAAGCATGAGAGCGTCTCCTTCTGCGGCAGATCCGCCGGGAGACGGTCTGCGTTGTTGTTTGACCTGTTTTTAAGCGCCGAGCCCCCGGCGGGAAAAGCGGTGAGACATCGGCAGGGGCGTGGATTCCACGCAAAACTGCATTTTTCCGCGCTGCTGAAAACACAACTGACAGGTTTATGTCAGTTGGACTGCTCTACACCACCCCCATCACAGCATTCAAGGAGAGACGTGATGAGCAAACATGTTGCAGAGATTGTGACCTTCAAACTGGCCGAAGGTGTGAGCGAGGCGGAATTCATCGTGCTGAGCCAGGCCAGCGAATCCTTCGTTCGCGCCCAGCCCGGATTTGTTCACCGACAGCTGAGTTGCGGCGAGGACGGGCGCTGGACCGATTATGTCATCTGGGCAGACATGGAAACCGCCAAGTCGGTCGCGGCTGAGTTCCACAAGCAGGACTTCTGCGCCAGCCTGATGCAGGCGATTGCCGAGGGCACTGCGCAGATGCGTCATGAGGAGGTACAGTGGAGCATGGCCTCCTGAGGGGCGCAAGCCAGGCTCAGGTCAAGTACGGAGGGTGGATGCGCTGCATCCGCCCTCTATCCGGCGGGGGGCGTCAATCACTGCGCGTGGTGTCGGGCCTTGACCTCCTCCCCGCGCCGTTCCAAGGCTAGATCATGCGCCGTACTGATCGCCTCTTTGATATTATCCAGATCCTGCGCGACGGGAAATTGCACCGCGCACAGGATATCGCCGAACGGCTGGAAGTCTCGACCCGGACGATCTACCGCGACATGGATACGCTGGTTGCCAGCGGTGTCCCGGTGGAGGGCGCAAGAGGGGTCGGCTATATGGTGCGCGAAGCGATCACGCTGCCGCCGCTGACGCTGACTGCGGAGGAGCTGGAGGCGCTGAACCTGGGCATGGCGATTGTGGCCGAGGCCGCCGATCCGGATTTGAAGGCCGCCGCAGAGAGGCTGGCCGCCAAGGTGGACGCGGTGCTGCCCGAAGGTACCATCGCCGAGGCGGATGCGTGGAAGTTCGCCGTCTACCCCTTTGCCGATGCTGCGCGGGGCTTTACGCAGATGCCAACCTTGCGGGCCGCGATAAAGGCCCGCCAGAAGCTGTATCTGACCTATCGCCGCATTGATGAGACGCTGACAGAGCGCGTCATCCGACCCTTGCATATGGAGTATTGGGGCCGGGTCTGGACGCTGACCGCCTGGTGCGAAACGCGTGGCGATTTCCGGGTGTTCCGTGTGGACCTGATCGAGGCGGCCAAACCCCTGCCCGAGCTGTTCGTGGATGAGCCCGGCAAACGGTTGATGGACTACCAGCCCTATGCCGACACGTCCGATGCTGCTGCGGGGCCAACGACCGGCTGATGGATGTAGCTCAGCTGCCGGTCGGGAAGACGAAGCACCGGTTGCGCCGAACCGTGAGCCACATCACCCGGCCTGCATCCGGCAGAAATACATTGGGCACAGTCGCCTTCAGCACGCTGCCATCGAAATCCATGCGAAATTCAACCAGGCTCTCATGCCCTAGAAAGCGCGCCCGCTCGACCACGCCGCGCGCGGCTACCCCGTCGCTGGGGGTCGGGTGCGGGCCGCGCCCGTTCCGATCAAAATCAATGCGCAGATGTTGGGGGCGGAACACGATGTCGACCTTGGTGCCATCAGGCACACCCGGCGCCAGAAACTGACCAAAGGGCGTTTCGGCCAGAGCGCCATTCACTTCGGCATGAAGAACATTGGTGTCGCTGAAGAACCCCACCGCCGCACGATCGACCGGACGGGTATAGACATTATAGGGCGCCCCCTGCTGCACGATCTTACCGGACCGCATCAGCGCAATCTCATCAGCCATCCGCATCGCCTCTTCCGGCTCATGGGTGACCAGCAGGACGGCAGCATCCTCTTCCTTCAGCAATGTCAGGGTCTCGTCGCGAATGCCGTCGCGCAGGCGATTGTCCAGCCCGGAGAACGGCTCATCCATCAGCATGATGCGCGGCTTGGGCGCCAGCGCGCGGGCCAGGGCCACCCGCTGCTGTTCGCCGCCCGACAGCTGATGGGGGAATTCGTCGATATATTGCGACAGCGACACCTTCTGCAGCAGCTCCTGCACCCGGAGGCGTTTCTCGTCCTTGCTGCCCTTCAGTCCGAAGGCGACATTGTCGGCCACGCTCAGATGCGGGAACAGGGCAAAGTCCTGAAACATAAGCCCGATTTCCCTGCGTTCGGGCGGAACGCGGAACACGGTGTCGCAGATCAGCTTGCCATCGACGTAAATCTCGCCGCTGTCCTGCATCTCGACGCCGGCAATCATCCGCAAAGTGGTGGATTTACCACAGCCCGAAGGCCCCAGAAGACAGGTCACCTGACCGGCCTGGATCTGTAGCGACACGTCATCCACCACCGCCCGCCCGTCAAAGAAGCGCCGCAGGTTGCGGATCTCCAGACGTGGTGCGGTCACGGCGGGTCTATCGGTGCCAACCATCGGATCAAGGGGGGCAGATGTCATGCGACCTCGTAACTGGTTTCTGATCAAAACGATCTGGTTTAGCTCGCAGATATCAACCCCGCTGCCCCCATGCAAGGGAACGGGGCGCGGCGCGACAGATCGCGCTTTGGATCGGGCAAACTCACCGCTGACGGAGGGGCGGCTGGCAGAGGGTAAACCGAGGGCGGACTGCTAGCTCATAGGCTCCAGCAGATCAAAGGTGAGATCATCCCGCACCCGGCCATTGACCAGCAACTCCAGCCGATGCGGCCCCGGCACCAGCGTAAAGGTGCTGGCACCGGCTTTCAGCGGATGGCGCTTGCTGAGACGGGTGCCGCCATCGGAGATCGCCGTCTGTTTCAGTTTGAAGACCTTCGCCGAGACCTTGCCTCCGGGCCGCTGGAAATGCAGGCGATAATCCACCAGCACAGGGGCGCCGGGCGCGCCGTCCAGATGGCAGTCAAATTGCAGGGCTCCGCCGATATGGACCGGCTCCTTGGCAAGCGCCAGCGTCGCCTTGACGGCGGCCTCGGGATCATAGCCCAGCATCTGCATGGCGCCTGTATGACCCTCTTTGACGAGACCGCGCAGGGCATGGGCCGTGATCCAGGCCAGCTCCTCCGGGCGCTGCTGGTCGGCCGCCTGCCAGCTGCGTAGCCGGTCCAGCACCAGTTCCGGCTCCTTTTTCGAGATGTCATTCAGGTGGTTGGCGACCGAGCGGGTGACATAGCGGGTTGGATCTGCGTGAAGCTGATCCAACAGCGGCAAGGGCTGCGCAAGAGACAGCGGTACCGACTGCCCCCAGGGTAGCCTTGGACGGGTGCCCTCGCTCACCAGACGGCGGACATGATAATTGTCGCTCGTGGCCCAGTGCTGCATCTCTGCCAGCGTCAGATCGGTCCAGCGGGTCAAAAAGGGACGTATCGCCCATTCCATCGAGAACCGCTGCGTGATGTCGCGGAGCAGCTGCAACGACAGCTCCGGCGCCTGGTCCAGCCCGCGCAGCACCACAAATTCCCCCAAAGGCGCAAATATGAAATCACCGAAGTCATCATCGCTCAGGCTTGGGTCCAGCGGCGGTGGCAAGGCGCGCCGCAACACCGGTGCTGCGGCCTCCAGATCCTCCGGTAGGTGGCGGGCCAGCACATCGGCAATCAGCGCGATGCGCTGCTTCAGCTCCAGATCGGGCAGATCCGCCATCACCTCGGACACAAATCTGTCCGCTTCAAACCCCGGGTCCGCCGCCGCAAAGAGACCCGCGAGATAGCGGGTCTTCTCAAGATTAAATAACTGATCCTTCAGCGAAAAACCGGATGCCACGCTGCCGCCCCCATCAGATGGTCATATTGGTGGCGCCGCCATCCAACAGAATATTCTGGCCAATGATAAAACCCGCATGCTGGGAGCAGAGAAAGGCGCAGGTAGCGCCAAATTCCTGCCGCGTGCCGTAGCGCCCGGCGGGAATGCTGGCGGCGCGCTGTTCGGCCGCTTCCTCAAGCGATATCCCCTGTTGCTGGGCCACGCCCGTATCCAGCGAGACCGCGCGGTCAGTGGCATGGATGCCGGGAAGCAGATTGTTGATGGTCACGCCCCTGGACGCGACCTGGCGCGAGGTGCCTGCCACATAGCCGGTTAGCCCGGTGCGCGCCGCATTGGAGAGGCCCAGAACCGCTATCGGTGCCTTCACCGACTGTGAGGTGATGTTGACGACACGGCCCCATCCGCGTTCCATCATGCCGGGGACCAGCGCCCTGATCAGCGCGATCGGCGTCAGCATGTTGGCATCCAGCGCCCTGATGAAATCATCACGGCCCCAATCGGACCACATGCCCGGTGGTGGCCCGCCCGCGTTGGTGACAAGGATATCAACGCCCTCTGCCGCGGCGATAACCTCGGCCTGCCCTGCCTCGGTGGTGATGTCAGCAGCAATGGTTTCGACATTGACACCATGCACATCGCGGATCGACTGGGCTGACGCCAGAAGCGCCTCTTCGCCGCGCGCGTTCATCACCAGATCCACGCCCGCCTCGGCCAGAGCCTCAGCACAGCCCAGCCCCAGCCCCTTGCTGCTGGCACAGACCAACGCCCGCTTTCCCGACAATCCCAAATCCATCAGATCTCTCCCTGTTACGGCGCGTCGTCGTCCGCCTGTCAGCTGCCCGATGGGCTGATGTGGCGGACCGGATCACGCATCTGTTCTGTTGCCCGAAGCTTGCACGCTCGCCCCGGGATTGACCAGCCCCGATGCCATCGGCGATCCGGAGGTCATCCCCTGCCCTGCCGGCTTTGGCAGTTTCCCCTTGCGGCTTCGCAAAACCACCCCGCTCTGGTCCGCATCTCGCCACATTTCGCCGCAAGAAAGAAGGTCATACGCGCAGGATGCGCACACGATACTGGTTAGGTTATTCATGCTGACACAGCTGCATCAGAGCCCCGTTGCCGCCCAGATTCTTGCTGTTTTTCCTGCCGCCGATTTCTGCGTCGAGATGGGCGCGAATATGGGCGATGGGCTTGGGGTATATGATGACCTGCATCTGGACGACGTCTATCAGCTGATGCGCAACGCGCCACCGCGCCAATTGTCGTTGACCGCACGCGCTGACGGGCAGCTTGTTCTTGGTCAGGACAGCGCAACAGGTGCACCCGGTGCCCGGCTGCATCTGGATTGCCTGTTGACGCTGATGCCGGATATCGGCGCCAATGTGGAGGCGCTGGTGGTGGTTGAGGTCGATGACGAAGGGTTGATCGCGGCGATCTATCTGCTGCCGCTTGCCCCCTTGCTGCCGCAGACCGGCTATACCCTTGTGCGCAAGACCCGCGAGGGCACGCGCCAGCGGCTTGCACAGCTTGCCTGTGTCTCCTTCACGCGCGGAACACATATCACCCTGGACACCGGCGCCCAGCGACCGATTGAGGATCTACAGGTAGGCGACCGGGTTCTGACCCGCGATGCCGGTGCCCAAGTGGTGCGCTGGATCGGCCAATGCACCAGCCGTGCGGTTGGAGAAATGGCTCCGATCCTGATCCGGGCCGGGGCGCTCAACAACGCAAATGACCTGCTTGTCAGCCCGGACCACCGGTTGCTGGTGCATCGCTGTCGTGAAGGTCGCCGCCGTGGCCGACCAGATCAGCTGGTGCGCGCACGCGAACTGGTCAATGGCATCGACATTGTCGAACGAACCGGCGGCTTCATCGACTATTTCCAGCTGCTGTTTGATCGCCACCAGATCATCTTTGCCGAAGGGATCGCCGCTGAGAGCCTGCTGCTTGATCCGCTGACACGGGCTGCGCTGCCGCAGGAGAAGCTGATCCGCACGCCGGGCCTGATCCCCGGTCAACCACCGCGCATCTCGGGCCTGGAGCGGCGCCCGATGTAAACACGCTGGTATGTGGCCCCTTCGCGCCGGGATGTGCGGGGCCGCAACAGATGCCCGGGAACTGGGCGAGAGGCGAAGCGAGTTTACGATTACTGATAGAATTGCCCCTACAATTCAACCATATGGGGAATTTTCTCCTTATGGACTCTATGGGACTTTGCCTGACGATGACAAAACAGCAACTGGTGCAGCGCTGGTTTTTCGAGGTCTGGGAGAAACGCAACATGGCCGCGTTTGCCGAGATGCTGGCCCCCTCTCTGGATACGACCGAACTGCTCGACGGGCTCCCCAATCCACGTCAGGACTATCCCGTCCTGATTGACGTCGTTCACAAGCTTGCGGGCAAATTCCGCGTTCAAATCCTGCAGTATATCGAGGATGGCGACTGGACCTCGACACGCTATCTGCTGACCTCTGATGGCCCGGACGGGATGACGCCGGTCAGTGCCGAGGGGATCATGATGATTCGGTTTACGGACGGCAAAATCGCCGAGCTGAGTTCCAAGTTCGATGCCTTCACCTTTTTTGAACAGCTGGGTCAGCTGCCGCCAGATGCCATGCCGGCCTGCCTTGGAGGGCAGACGCTGGTCTGGGAGTAACCAGTCGGCCTCAGCTATCAGGACCGCGACGCAACGGCTGTCGCCCTGTTTTTCTTGCCTCGGCCCGCCATCCTGATATACGCGCGCTCATGCTCGATATCGTCCCAAACCGCCCCGACCTGCCGGCCGAAATTGCCCGGCGCCGCACCTTTGCGATCATTTCGCATCCGGATGCCGGCAAAACCACGCTGACTGAAAAGTTCCTGCTTTATGGCGGTGCTATTCAGATGGCAGGTCAGGTGCGCGCCAAAGGCGAGGCACGGCGCACGCGGTCGGATTTCATGCAGATGGAGAAGGACCGCGGGATCTCCGTCTCAGCCTCGGCCATGTCGTTTGACTACAACAGCTACCGCTTCAATCTGGTGGACACACCCGGTCACTCCGATTTCTCGGAAGATACCTATCGCACGCTGACGGCGGTGGACGCGGCGGTGATGGTGATCGACGGTGCCAAGGGTGTGGAAAGCCAGACCCAGAAGCTGTTTGAAGTCTGCCGCCTGCGCGACCTGCCGATTCTGACGTTCTGTAACAAGATGGACCGAGAGAGCCGGGACACCTTTGAGATCATCGACGAGATCCAGCAGAACCTTGCGATTGACGTGACGCCCGCCAGCTGGCCGATCGGCGTTGGCCGTGATTTCATCGGTTGTTACGACATGCTGCGCGACCGGCTGGAACTGATGGACCGCGCGGATCGCAACAAGATCGCCGAAAGCATCGCGATTGAGGGGTTGGACGATCCCAAGCTGGCCGAGCATGTGCCTGCACATCTGCTTGAGAAGCTGCTGGAAGAGGTCGAAATGGCCCGCGAGCTGCTGCCTGCACTGGATCCGCAATCGGTGCTTGAGGGGCATATGACGCCGATCTGGTTCGGCTCGGCGATCAATTCCTTTGGCGTGAAGGAACTGATGGATGGCATCAGCACCTACGGACCCGAGCCGCAGCCACAATCGGCGCTGCCGCGCCAGATTGCGCCGGATGAGACGAAGGTTGCCGGTTTTGTATTCAAGGTGCAGGCCAATATGGATCCCAAGCACCGCGACCGTGTGGCCTTTGTCCGGCTGGCCTCGGGCCATTTCAAACGCGGTATGAAGCTGACCCATGTGCGCTCAAAGAAGCCGATGGCCATCTCCAACCCGGTGTTGTTCCTGGCCTCTGACCGCGAGCTGGCCGAGGAAGCCTGGGCTGGTGACATCATCGGCATCCCGAACCACGGCCAGCTGCGCATCGGCGACACGCTGACCGAAGGAGAGGCGCTGCGTGTCAGCGGCATTCCGTCCTTTGCGCCGGAACTGTTGCAGGGGGTGCGCGCGGGTGACCCGATGAAGGCCAAGCACCTGGAAAAGGCGCTGATGCAATTTGCCGAGGAAGGTGCCGCAAAGGTCTTCAAACCCTCGATCGGCTCCGGCTTTATCGTGGGTGTGGTCGGCCAGCTGCAATTCGAAGTGCTGGCGAGCCGTATCGAGATGGAATACGGCCTGCCGGTGCGCTTCGAAGCCTCGCAGTTCACCTCGGCCCGCTGGGTCAGTGGCGACAAGACCGCGCTTGATAAATTCATCAACACCAACAAGCAGCACATTGCCCATGACCATGACGGCGACGTGGTCTATCTGACCCGCCTGCAGTGGGATATCGACCGTGTAGAGCGCGACTATCCAGACTTGAAACTGACGGCGACCAAGGAGATGATGGTTTAAGACCAGCACCCTGACACATAGGTGACATCAGACCCCGCCATGGATATCGACAACGAAACCTATCCTGGCGGGTTCTACAGCCTGCTGCGCCAGCTTGATAAAAAAGAGACCCCCTTCATAGATCCGGCGTCGGCGCTGCCGCCGGTGGATGTGGATCTCTCGTCGCTGCTCGCCCCCCTGCCCGAGGCCGCACTACAGTCACCAGAGGACGATCTGCCCAGTCGGCATATCGCGCGGAAATGGGAGGCCCTGCGAGCCGAGTTCGCAGGTCAGCCCGAACTTTGGGCACGACATGCGCTGTGCATCGCGATTCTGCGGCGCCGGGATCCGCCAGAGCAAGCGCGCAGCCTCTTTCTGCGGATCTGGCGCGAACACGGCCCGATGCTCGCCGCCGAGCTGCCCACACGCTGGTTGATTTCCGCCGCCGCCACCTTTGCCGATCATGGGGATACCATGGAGCAGCGGCTTGGTGGTCAGGGGCTCCAGATGCTGTTTCACCTGATCGCACTGCACGATAGCGAACGTCGGCTGTCAGGACGGCCGACCGACAGCGGCTTTCCTCGGGTGAAAGGCAAGAAGCTTGATGATATCGGCTTTGGCATGAAGCCCTATCACCTGCCCCACGGAGATCTGGATCGGTACATGCTGGCGCGGCTCTGGCGCCAGGTCGAGGACGATGCCGTGCTGCGCCCGCTTGGTGTGCGGATGCTGCGAATGGTCATGGACGATCCCCGCAGCATTTTCGGCCGCATTCAGCGGTACAAGAAACCCCGCAAATCATGAGCAGGCCCAACGATCCGAAATGGGGCATCGTCAGCACGATCAAGGCCGATGCAGAGACCATCCTGAATTTCGCCGCCTATCATCTGGATCTGGGGGCCCATCGGCTTCATCTCTATCTGGATGCGCCGAATCCTGAGGCCTATCCGCATCTGAAAGCACATCCAAAGGTGCGGGTCACCACCTGCGACGACAGCCACTGGAGCCAGCGCAAGAAACCGCGCCCGAAGATGCACCAGGCGCGCCAGACGATGAATGCGACCCATGCCTACGGCCGGATCCAGGCCGATTGGGTCGCCCATATAGATGTGGATGAATTTCTCTGGCCCCATATCTCGGCAAGAGGTGCGAGGCCGCAGATTGGCGAAATACTGGCTGCCCTGCCCGCTGAAACCGATGTCTTGCGGATGCGCCCGCTGGAAGCGCTTGCTGGGCGGGTGGATATGTATAAATCCATGATTGCCAGTGCAGCCGACCGCGAACAGCAGGTCCGCGCGATCTATCCCGAATTTGGTGTCTTCCTGAAAGGCGGGTTCCTCAGCCATACTGCAGGCAAGCTGTTCGCCCGCACCGGCCTGCCTGACATTCAGTTCCGAATCCACAACCTGTTCCAGCATGGTGAAAAAAACACGCACGAGCAGGAGCAGGACGCCCTGCAGATCTGTCATCGCCACGCCCCGAGTTGGGAGGCCTGGCAGGACAGCTATCGGTTCCGGCTCAAGCAGGGCTCTTATCGTCCGGGTCTGGCTGCCGGGTTTTCGCGCAACCTCGGCGGGTTGAACACCCATGATCTGCTGTCGATGATCGAGGAAGAGCACGGTTCTGAAGGGCTGAAGCGTTTCTTTGGTGAAATCAACGCAGAGGCGCCAGACATCTATCAACGGCTGCAAAATCGTGGGATGATCCACCACTGCCCGCTGGATCTGACCGCCAAACGGCGTGAACATTTCCCGCAATTTGAATAAACTGTTTCGAGTTTGCCCGTTTTTCAATCAATACGCGCCGAAAACCCGGCTTCGTTTGACGATTGCAGCGGATTTTGCTATGCCCCGCGCAAGCCGATAGAGACAGGACGCAAGACCATGCGGAATCGGCCCTGACATACACGCGCGGGCCAGGTCAGTGTCCGCAAAAACGGACGCATATGACAAAATTTTCAGATCTGAACCTGAACCCCAAAGTCCTCAAAGCGATTGAGGAAGCGGGTTACGAAACCCCCACCCCCATTCAGGCAGGGGCGATTCCGCCCGCCTTGGAAGGGCGCGATGTGCTGGGGATCGCACAGACCGGCACCGGCAAGACGGCTTCGTTCACCTTGCCGATGATCACTCTGCTGGCGCGTGGCCGCGCGCGTGCGCGGATGCCGCGCAGCCTGGTGCTTTGCCCCACGCGGGAGCTGGCAGCCCAGGTGGCGGAGAACTTCGACACCTATACCAAACACCTGAAACTGACGAAGGCCCTGCTGATCGGCGGTGTCTCTTTCAAGGAACAGGACACGCTGATCGACAAGGGGGTTGACGTTCTGATCGCAACGCCCGGTCGCCTGCTCGACCATTTCGAGCGCGGCAAGCTGATCCTATCTGACGTCAAGGTGATGGTGGTGGATGAAGCCGACCGTATGCTCGACATGGGGTTCATCCCCGATATCGAACGCATCTTCGGCCTTACGCCCTTCACCCGTCAGACCCTGTTCTTCTCCGCCACCATGGCGCCGGAGATCGAGCGGATCACCAATACCTTCCTCTCCGCCCCGGAGCGTGTCGAAGTGGCGCGGCAGGCAACCACCTCTGAGAATATTTCCCAGGGTGTTGTGCTGTTCAAAGCCTCGCGCCGCGATCGTGAAGGCAGCGAGAAACGGAAGCTTCTACGCCACCTGATTGATCAGGAAGGCGAGAAATGCACCAATGCGATCATCTTCTGCAACCGTAAGACGGATGTGGATATCGTTGCTAAATCGCTGAAGAAATACGGCTATGACGCGGCGCCGATCCACGGTGATCTTGATCAGAGCCAGCGCACCAAGACGCTGGAAGGCTTCCGCGAAGGGTCGCTGCGCTTTCTGGTGGCATCTGATGTGGCCGCTCGCGGGCTTGATGTGCCCAGCGTCAGCCATGTGTTCAACTTCGATGTGCCGAGCCATGCCGAGGACTATGTTCACCGCATCGGCCGGACGGGTCGCGCAGGCCGTAACGGCACCGCGATGATGATCTGCGTGCCCAAGGACGAAAGGAACCTCGAAGATATCGAGCGCCTTGTCCAGAACGAGATCCCGCGTCTTGAGAACCCGCTGAAAAAGGCCGAACCAGCGGCAAAAGACAGCAAGGACGCAGCGACCGGCGAGACCACAGAGCGCAAGACCCGCAGCCGCAGGTCTTCCACCCGTGCACCGGCTGCCAAGGAATCGGCCGCCAAGGAAGAGACCGCAGCGCCAGAGGCACAGGCCAAGGATACCCCGACAGCTGAAGCCAAAGCGGCAACGCCGGAGCAGCCGCAGGGCGAGCAGGAGAAGCGCAGCGATAGCCGCTCTTCCTCCCGTCAGAAATCGGCTGAGAAACCCTCCGCCCCCAAGACCGGGCAGAAGGGCAACCAGAAATCCGGCCGGGGACGTGGTGGCAACGACCGCAACAATGTCGTTGGCATGGGCGACCATATGCCGAGCTTTATCGCACTCAGCTTTGCCGAGCGCCGCGCCGGCTAAACTGGCTACCGCATAGTCGTATTCCGAAGGGCTGCCTCTTGGGGCAGCCCTTTTTCATATGTGTGATCAGAAACCTGACCGCAAACAGCGCCCGATTTCTCTCATGAGCTTTGCACTTGCAGCATGGCAGGATTGCCCATTTTTGCAGATGTCGCCCCCGGCAGGAACGCCTATCTGGAGGGCAACAAGACGCACTTAAGCAAGATGAGAGCCGCCATGAACAACCTTGAGTTCCCCACTGTGACCGCCGACGAAATCCGTGCCATCGAAGCCCGCGCACATGAGCTGCGCGCACAGGCGATGGCTTCCTTCCTGCGCAGCCTGGGCCGTGGGATCGTCAGCCTGCCCGGCAAGCTTGCAGCGCTGCTGTCGCGCCCCCGGCACGCCTGACCCCATCCGCAGCGACGCCTGCGCAGTATAGATTGACGGTTGCCCCTAGCAGCCGAAGAAAGCCCCGGCCCCACCGCCGGGGCTTTTTCTATAAAGCGCGTGGGCTGTGGCCCACAGGGCCGATGTGCACATAAAAAAGGCCCGCCACAGAAACTGCGGCGGGCCTGTCTATCAACTTGGTCCGAAGCGATCAGCGCATCCGGCTGACCACCACGGTAACTTCCGGTTTCTTGCCAATCTCGTTCTGTGCTGTCTGGCGGGCAACGCGGCGAAGGTTTTCTTCCAGCTTGTCGTCATCGCGCAGTGTTTTGGCACCCGCGCGCATGATGAACTGGTTGAGATCCTCTTCCATCACCTCGACCAGCGCGGCATTGGAACGGCCTGTCTCGGCCAACCCCTTGATATCGCACCAGGGTTCGCCCAATGGCTCATCTTCCTCGTCAAGAATGACGGTGACGACGACATGGCCGTTCAGCGCCATGCGAATCCGGTCCCGGACCACGCCATCCAGCGCACCGTATTTGACCGACCCATCCAGATAGGTGCGACCGGTGTCGACATAATCCACGACCTTGGGGCGATCACCGGACAGGTCCATCATCATACCGTTGACCACAACCGCGCTGGCAATGTCCTTGGCCTCGCCAAGACGGGCGTGCTGGCGCAGGTGACGGTGCTCGCCGTGCATCGGGATCAGCATCTGCGGCTTGATGATATCGTGCATCCGCTCCAGATCGGGGCGGTTTGCGTGACCGGAGACATGGTAGAGACCGGAGCTGTCGTCGACCACATCCACACCCTTTTCGGAGAACTGGTTGATGATGCGAATGACGCCACGCTCATTGCCCGGAATGGTCTTTGAGGAGAACAGGAACAGGTCGCCCTCCTTAACCTCGATCCCGCGATACTTGCCGCGCGCCAGCTGGGCGGACGCCGCACGGCGTTCGCCCTGGCTACCAGTCACGATCAGCATCAGGTTCTCACGCGGCAGCTCTTGCGCGGCCTCGACACTGACCACCTTCGGAAAGTCCTTGAGCACGCCGGTTTCGGTGGCGGCTTCGATCATGCGCTGCATGGCGCGGCCCAGCAGCACGATGGAGCGCCCGGCCCGCTGACCGGCCTCGGCGAGGGTTTTCACCCGCGCGACATTGGAGGCAAACGTGGTGGCAACCACCATCCCCTCTGCCTCGCCCACCAGGCGGGTGATCTCGGGTCCGACATCGACCTCAGACCGGCCCGGATGCAGCGAGAAGACATTGGTGGAGTCGCAGACCAGCGCCTTGACGCCATCCTTGGCAATCTCGCTCCACATGTCGGGATCAAATGCCTCGCCGACAATCGGCGTCGGGTCGGTTTTGAAATCACCGGTGTGAACGACCCGGCCCGCAGGCGTGTCGATCACCAGACCGCCACTCTCCGGGATGGAATGTGAGATCGGTGCAACGCCGATGGTAAACGGCCCCAGTTTGGTGACCTCTGGCCATGCGGAGACGGTTTTCACCTCTTCGCTGTCGAGACCGGCCTCATCCATCTTGCGACGCGCCAGATTTGCGGTAAAGGCACGGGCATAGATTGGCACATTCAGGTCACGGTAGAGATGCGCCACGGCGCCGATGTGATCCTCATGGGCATGGGTGATGAACACCCCCTCCAGCTGGTCGGCCCGTTCCTTCAGCCAGCTGATGTCCGGCATGATCAGATCCACGCCGGGCGTGCTGTCCATGTCCGGGAAAGTAACGCCAAGATCAACCAGGACCAGGCGTTCCTTGCCCGGTTTGCCGTAGCCGTAGATATAGGCGTTCATACCAATTTCGCCTGCCCCGCCGAGGGGCAGGTAGATTAAACGTTCAGTGCTCATCCTCGAGACCGTTATCCTTATTATATTTGTGTATGATCTGTAGCCCATGCATCGTGAGATCATCCTCAAATGCGTCAAACAGATCTGCTGTTTGCTGGAACAAAGGCGCCAGCCCGCCTGTCGAGATTACTTTCATCGGCACGTCGCGCTCCGCTTTGATGCGGGCGCAGATTTCGCGCACCAGTCCTACGTATCCCCAGAACACACCTGACTGCATACATGCAACCGTATTGGTGCCGATCACCGACTGGGGTTTGGAAATATCCACATGCGGCAGGGCCGCTGCTGCCTGATGTAGGGCTTCCAGGCTCAAATTCACCCCCGGCGCAATCACACCGCCAATGTAGGCGCCATCCTCGGCCACCACGTCAAAGGTTGTCGCCGTGCCAAAATCGACGACGATGAGGTTGCCGCCATATTTGTCAAACCCCGAGACTGTATTGACCAAACGGTCCGGGCCGACATTGGTTCCCTGATCAACCCGCACCGCAACCGGCAGCAGGCAGTCAGGCTTACCCACCACCAGGGGGCGGGTGTGGAAGTAGCGATCCGCCAGCACCCGCAGATTGAACACCACGCGCGGGACCGTGGAGGAGATGATCATATCGGTGATATCAGCTTCGATCCCCTGTAGCCGTATCAGCGTATTGAGCCAGACAAAATACTGATCCGCCGTGCGCCGCCAATCGGTGGCGGTACGCCAGGTGCCGATGAAATTCTCCCCGTCCCAGATTGAGAAGACAGTATTGGTGTTGCCGCAATCGACTGCCAAAAGCATGACCTGCCCCGTTCCTATGCCCTAGAAAAAGATATCCGCCGCCGGAA
This sequence comes from Phaeobacter sp. JH204B, assembly GCF_048055755.1. Classification (NCBI taxonomy): domain Bacteria; kingdom Pseudomonadati; phylum Pseudomonadota; class Alphaproteobacteria; order Rhodobacterales; family Roseobacteraceae; genus Phaeobacter; species Phaeobacter sp. JH204B. The sequence goes on along the minus strand of NZ_JAYMXF010000018.1, from coordinate 21,648 downwards.
TGCTGACACGGCCCTTGGCGGTGTTTAGGACGAGGTTGCCGCCGCCGTCCACTGTCTCAAAGGTGCCTTCGGTTTCGGAGTTCATGGTGCGGGCCACCACCACCTCGCCCAGGCGCGCAGCACGGGCCAGCCAGGCGGTGCGGATCGGCTCGAACCCATAGGTGACAAACTGTCGTTCATAGCGGTCATAGGCGACAGCAAGCGCGGTCAGGAACGCCTCTGGGGTGACCTGGACCCCGGTTTCCGACAGCAGCGAGACAGGCCAGACAGCACCCGGTTCCAGCCATTCCTGCATCGGCGTCTCGATCAGATTGACACCAATCCCGATCGCAAGATGTGTCACACCGGCGGCGGCCCCCGCGCTTTCCAGCAGGATCCCCGCCAGCTTGCCACCATTCAGCAGCACGTCATTCGGCCATTTCAGTGCAAGTCCAGCCGTCTCGCCGCAGAGCGCGACACAGGCATCATAAAGCGCCAGCGCCGCAACAAAGCTGCGCAGCGCCACCTGATCGGGCGGCCCCTCCGGCCGCATGACGAGTGTTGCGGCAAAATTCCCCTTGGGCTCCTTCCAGGCGCGGCCACGGCGCCCCCGCCCCTTGGTCTGGCGTTTGGCCATGATCCATTCAGGGCCGGTCAATGTGGGCGCGCGGCGCGCCGCCTCATCGAGGGTGCTGTCCACCTCGTCAAGCAGGCTCCGCCCGTATCCCTCTGGCCAATCACTCATGATGCTGTCCCTTCAAGGCAAAAAGGCCCGGTCCGCAGACCAGGCCTTTGTGTGTTCTGTGTCGAAACCGTCAGTTGACCAGCGTGGCAGCCGCCGCAGCCGCTGCACCCTCGATGCCGAACATGTTGATGATCCCAAGAAGCATCACGGCCGCCGACGCCATCAGGAACCCCCAGAGGATCGGCGAGCGGTTGGTTTCCAGCTCCTCGCCCTCTTCACCGAAATACATGTAGTACACGATGCGCAGGTAGTAGAACGCGCCGATAACCGATGCGATCACACCGGCAATCGCCAGCCACGCCATATCCGCCTGATAGGCCGCATTAAGCACATAAAGCTTGCCGAAGAAGCCCAGCATCGGCGGTACACCCGCCAGAGAGAACAACAGGATCAGCATCGCCAGCGCCTTGCCCGGCTCGCGACGGGAGTAGAGGTTGAGCGCGCGAATGTCAGTGATCGGCTTACCGTCCTTCTCCATCATCAGGATGAAGGCAAAGGTGCCGATGTTCATCGAGACATAGATCGCCATATAGACCAGCAGCGCCTGCACGCCATAAGCGGTGCCCGCGGCGAGGCCCATCAGCGCATAGCCCATATGGGCGATCGAGGAATAGGCCATCAGACGCTTGATATCGCGCTGGCCGATGGCGGCAACGGCCCCGACGAACATCGACAGCAGCGACAGAAGGGCCACAACCTGGCTCCAGTCCTGTACCGCATGACCAAAGGCATCATGCAGCACGCGGGCGAACAGGCCCATGGCCGCAACCTTCGGCGCCGATGCAAAGAATGCGGTAACCGGGGTTGGCGCGCCTTCGTAGACGTCAGGGGTCCACATGTGGAACGGCACGGCAGACACCTTGAACGCCATGCCGGAGATCAGGAAGACCAGGCCGAACAGCAGACCGACGGAGACTTCACCATGCTTGGCCACCGCGTAGATACCGGCAAAGTCGGTGGTCCCGGCAAAACCATAGACCAGCGATGCGCCATAGAGCAGCAAACCGGACGAAAGCGCGCCGAGCACGAAGTACTTCAGACCGGCTTCGGTGGATTTTACACTGTCACGACGCAGCGAAGCCACGACGTAGAGCGCCAGAGACTGCAGCTCAAGGCCCATGTATAGCGACATCAGGTTGCCGGCCGAGACCATCACCATCATGCCCACCGCGCTCAGCGCAACGAGGATGGGATATTCAAAGCGCAACATGCCACGGCGCGACATGTAGTCCTGGCCCATGACCAGCACGGCAGAGGCCGACAGCAGGATGGCGACCTTGGCAAAGCGGGCAAAGCCATCGTCGACGAACATGCCGTTGAATGCCTCACGGCTGCCCGAGGATCCGGTGGCGATCCAGATGGCCAGCGCCGACATCAGACCGGCCATCAGCCAGATCAACGCCGGGGCCAGTTTGTCCTTGCCGGTGTAGACGGCGCCAAGGAGCGCCGCCATTGCGCTGAGCGCCAGAACAATCTCTGGCAGGATAACGGTGAGATCAGCTGGGATCATCGCCCACGCCCCCTTAGTGCGAAGCTATCTGGGTCGCCGGGGACAGGTCCGCGGCAGCCAGAGATTCATTGAAGTTTGCAATCAGCGCCTCGGTCGACGGGCTGATGATATCGGTGACAAGCGCCGGGTAGACGCCCAGAAGGATGGTCATCACCACCAGCGGTGCAAAGATGAACCGCTCGCGGGCAGTCATATCCTTAATGGTCTTGAGGCTGCCCTTGATCAGGTCGCCAAAGACCACGCGGCGGTAGAGCCACAGCGCATAGCCTGCCGAGAAGATGACACCGGTTGCGGCAACTGCTGCGACCCAGGTGTTCTTCTGGAAGGTGCCCATCAGCGTCAGGAATTCCCCGATGAAGCCCGAGGTACCCGGCAGGCCGACGTTCCCCATCGTGAAGAACATGAAGACCAGCGCATAGGCAGGCATACGAATGACAAGGCCACCATAGGCGTCGATGTCACGGGTGTGCATCCGATCATAGATGACACCCACGCAGAGGAAGAGCGCCGCCGAGATGAAGCCGTGGCTCAGCATCTGGAAGATCGCGCCATCAATGCCCTGCTGGTTCGCCGCAAAGATGCCCATGGTCACAAAGCCCATATGCGCCACCGAAGAATAGGCGATCAGCTTCTTCATGTCCGACTGCACCAGCGCCACCAGCGAAGTATAGACCACCGCAATCGCCGACATCCACAGGATCAGATCCGTCATCACGTCGGCCCCGACGGGGAACATCGGCAAGCTGAAGCGCAGGAAGCCGTAGCCGCCCATCTTCAACAGGATCGCCGCCAGCACCACGGAGCCTGCGGTCGGCGCCTGCACGTGCGCATCGGGCAGCCAGGTGTGCACCGGCCACATCGGCATTTTCACCGCGAAGGAGGCAAAGAACGCGAGGAACAACAGGGTCTGCATCCCACCAACGACATGCACACCAAGAAGATCAAAGCCGGAGGCCGAGAAACTGTGCGTCAGCAGCTGGGCAATATCGGTGGTGCCTGCATCCGCGTACATCGCGACCATCGCCACCAGCATCAGCACCGAGCCAAAGAAGGTATAGAGGAAGAATTTGAACGACGCGTAGATCCGTTCCTTGCCGCCCCAGATACCAATGATCAGGAACATCGGAATGAGGCCCGCCTCAAAGAACAGGTAGAACAGCACCAGATCCAGCGCCATGAACACGCCAAGCATCAGCGTCTCCAGCATCAGGAAGGCGATCATGTATTCCTTGACGCGGGTGTTCACACCCCAGCTCGCCAAAATGGTCAGCGGCATAACAAAGGTGGTGAGCATCACAAACAGCACCGAAATGCCATCGACGCCCATCTTGTACTTCAGGCCAAAGATCCATTCGGCCTCTTCCACAAACTGAAAGCCTGTGTCGGAGGGGTCGAACTGGAAATAGATGCCAAGGCTCACCAGGAAGGTGATCGTGGTGGCAAAAAGCGCAACAGACTTGGCGTTGCGCTGCGCCGCCTCATCCTCGCCGCGCAGGAACAGGGCCAGAATGGCCGCCGCAAGCGCCGGGATAAAGGTGACAATAGAAAGGAGATTGTCCATCAGTGCGCTCCTCCGCCGATCGACATCCAGGTAACCAGGGCAGCAATGCCCAGCACCATCCAGAAAGCATAGGTGAAAATGTAACCCGACTGTGCGCGACCGGCGAGGCGGGTGAAGAAGGGAATGATGCCCATGGCGATACCGTTGAGCGCGCCGTCAATGGTCTTGCCGTCACCGCGCTTCCAGAAGAAGCGGCCGAGCATCAGCGTCGGTTTGACAAAGACAAAATCGTAGAGCTCGTCAAAATACCACTTGTTCTTGAGGAACAGGTAGAGCGGCTGCTGCTGCTTGGCGAGACGGCCCGGCAGGCTTGGGTTCACGATGTAGAACAGGATCGCAAGACCAAGGCCAAGCAGCATCGCGATAAAGGGCGAAACTTTCACCCATTTCGGAGCGGCGTGCGCGTCATCCAGAACAGTGTTGTCGGCACCGAAATACAGCGCGCCTTCGCCCGGCTGGCCTGCGAATACATAGTGATGCTCACCGGATGCGTCAGCTGTGCCGTGACCGTCATCCGCCGTGCTGGCATGGCTGTCATCAGCGCCGTGGCCCGAATCCGCTGCCGCATCGCCATGTGCCGCGGCTTCTGCCACTGGGATGCCGTAGAATTTGCCAACCTTATCAGCATGGCCGAAGAAGCTGTTATACCAGAGCATGCCAGAGAAGATCGCACCAAGGGCAAGCACACCCAGCGGGATCAGCATGACCATCGGGCTTTCATGCGCGTGATCATGCGTATGCTTGTCGCCGCGCGGCTTGCCGTAGAAGGTCAGGAAGATCAGGCGCCAGCTGTAGAAGGATGTCATTGCCGCCGCGATGACCAGCAGCCAGAAACCATACATCGACCCGCCAGCATAGGCGCTCTCGATAATGGCATCCTTGGACAGGAAGCCGGCAAAGCCAAAGTGGGTCAGCGGGATACCAACGCCGGTGATGGCCAGCGTGCCGATCATCATCGCCGCAAAGGTGTAGGGGATCTTTTTGCGCAGACCACCGTAGTTCATCATGTCCTGCTCATGGTGCATCGCGTGGATCACGGAGCCTGCACCAAGGAACAGCATCGCCTTGAAGAAGGCATGTGTGAACAGGTGGAACATCGCAGCGGAGTACATGCCTACCCCGGCTGCAACGAACATGTAGCCAAGCTGCGAACATGTCGAATAGGCGATCACGCGTTTGATGTCGGTCTGAACCAGACCCACAGTCGCCGCGAAGAAGGCCGTGGTTGCACCCAGCACGGTGATGAAGGTTGTCGCTTCGGGTGCGAACTCCATCAGCGGCGACATGCGGCAGACGAGGAAGACACCGGCGGTCACCATGGTGGCGGCGTGGATCAGGGCCGACACCGGGGTCGGGCCTTCCATCGCATCCGGCAACCAAGTGTGCAGGATCAGCTGCGCCGATTTACCCATGGCACCAATGAACAGCAGGACTGCAATCAGATTGGCGGCATTCCACTCCGACCAGAGAAAGGTCAGCTGGGTTTCCGCCAGCATCGGCGTCGCGGCAAAGATGTCATCAAAGTTGATGCTGCCAGTCAGGAAGAACAGCGCAAAGATACCAAGCGCAAAGCCGAAGTCTCCGACGCGGTTGACGATGAACGCTTTCATCGCGGCCGCACCAGCAGAGGGTTTGCGGTAGTAAAAGCCGATCAGCAGGTAGGAGGCAACGCCCACACCTTCCCAGCCAAAGAACATCTGGACCAGGTTGTCGGCTGTCACCAGCATCAGCATGGCGAAGGTAAAGAACGACAGGTAGGCAAAGAACCGCGGCTTGTAGCTCTCCCCGTCCTTCCACTGCGGATCGTGATCCATGTAGCCAAAGGAGTAGAGGTGAACCAGCGAGGACACGGACGTGATCACGATCAGCATGATCGCGGTCAGACGGTCAACGCGGAACTGCCAGGACGTGTCGAGGCTACCGGACTGGATCCAGCGCAGGATTTCGACAGTGTAATAGCCGTTTTCATGCGCAGAGGGATCAAACGTCAGGAAGACGATCCAGGACAGCGCCGCCGTCAGGAAGAGAAGTGCAGTGGCGAACACGGTCGCCACTTTTTCGCCAAGGATCTTGTGGCCAAAGCCACAGACCAGCGCCCCGACCAGAGGGGCAAAGAGAAGGATGGTTTCCATGACGCTTTAGCCCTTCATCACGTTGATGTCTTCCACGGCGATGGTGCCGCGGTTGCGGAAGAAGCAAACCAGGATCGCAAGGCCGATGGCGGCCTCAGCCGCGGCCACGGTCAGCACGAACAGGGTGAAGACCTGCCCTGTAAGGTCTCCGTGACCCACTGTGGAGGAAGAGAATGCGACCAGGTTGATGTTCACCGCCAGGAGCATCAGTTCGATGCTCATCAGCAGGATGATGACGTTCTTGCGGTTCAGGAAGAGCCCGAAGATGCCGATGACGAACAGCGTCGCCGCGACGGTTAGATAATGCTCGAGTGTGATCATTGTCTTAAAGCCCCTGCCCCGGTTTCACATCCTTGAGTTCCATGGCCAAGGCCGGATCGCGCATCATCTGGGCGACAACGTCCTGACGCTTGACGTCGGTGCGGTGGCGCAGGGTCAGCACAATGGCGCCGATCATCGCAACCAGCAGGATCAGGCCGGAAAGTTGGAACAGAAGGAAATATTGGTCGTAAATGATGAGGCCAAGCGCCTCGGTGTTGTGCTGGTCGGTCGGGATCGGCTGGGCCAGCTGCGTGGCCGCCGCCGGTGCGGTTTCCCACACACCAAAAGCCATCACGAACTGCATAAGGATCACCAGACCGATGAGCAGCGCCAACGGCATATAGCGCGCCATCTCTGCTTTCAGCTCGGCAAAATCCACGTCCAGCATCATCACCACAAAGAGGAACAGCACCGCAACGGCACCGACGTAGACGATGACCAGCAGCATGGCGACAAATTCAGCGCCCAGCAGCACGAACAGCCCGGCCGAGGAAATAAAGGCCAGGATCAGCCACAGCACAGAATGCACCGGCTGGCGGCTGATCACCGTGAACAGCCCGCCGGTGATGGCGCTGATGGCAAAGAGGTAAAAGGCAAAAACGCTCATGTTTCATCGTCCCCTTTGGCGTCCAGAACCTCTTGCGCCAGTTCCAGCGCGCGGGTCATGGCCGGGATGCCGGCAAACACCGACATCTGTCCGATCGTTTCAACGATCTCTTGTTTCTTAGCGCCCGCCTCCAGGGCGTGGCGTACGGTCTGGCGCACGGCTGAATCCGCCTGTGCGCCCTGCATTGTCAGCCCGGCCAATGTCAGCAGCAGCCGGGTTTTGGCATCCAGCCCGCCCTTGTTGACGGTATTGCCGAACATCATCTCCATGACATCCTTCGGCATCGTCGGCCACAGCGCTTCAAACTCCTTGAATGCTCCGGTGGGAGAGAAGCTCTCCAACGCCGGGTTCAGGGCTTTGGCCATGTCCTGGGCCTGGGCCATCATGGCCTCAAATGGGTTCTTGGCATCGCTCATCGGTACGGCGCGTCCAGTTCGAGATTGCGCGCGATCTCGGCTTCCCAGCGCTCCCCGTTCGAAAGCAGCTTGTCCTTGTCGTAGAACAGCTCCTCGCGGGTCTCGGTGGCGAACTCGAAGTTCGGGCCTTCGACGATTGCATCCACCGGGCAGGCTTCCTGGCAGAAACCGCAGTAGATACACTTCGTCATGTCGATGTCGTACCGCGTGGTGCGGCGGCTGCCGTCCTCGCGCGGTTCCGCGTCGATGGTGATCGCCTGCGCCGGGCAGATCGCCTCGCACAGTTTACAGGCAATGCAGCGCTCCTCGCCGTTCGGATAGCGGCGCAGAGCATGCTCGCCGCGAAAACGCGGCGACAGCGGGCCCTTCTCGTGCGGATAGTTCAGGGTGGCCTTAGGGGCAAAGAAATACTTCATCCCCAGTTTGAAGCCGACCCAGAAATCCTGCAGCAGGAAGTATTTGGCGGCGCGGGTGTAGTCGATGTTCGCCATTGATCAGCCTCCCACGGTCCAGCGGGCGAAGATGCCCCAGAACCAGTCAAATTTTGCAGCAAAGGATACGAAGACCACCCAGGCCAGCGAGAACGGCAGGAACACTTTCCAGCCCAGACGCATCAGCTGGTCATAGCGGTAGCGGGGCGTGATTGCCTTCACCATTGCGAAGAGGAAGAAGAAGAACGCCATTTTGCCGACCATCCACAGGACGCCGTCGGGCAGCCCAGGGATCGGAGACAGCCAGCCGCCGAAGAACAGCAGTGTTGTCAACGCGCACATCAGGAAGATGGCGATGTATTCCCCGGCCATGAACAGCAGGAACGGTGTCGCCGAGTATTCCACCTGGTAGCCTGCAACCAGCTCCGATTCCGCTTCGGGCAGATCGAACGGCGGGCGGTTGGTTTCCGCAAGTGCCGAGATGAAGAACAGGAAGACCATCGGGAAATGCGGGATCCAGTACCAGTTCAGCAGACCCAGATCACCGTCCTGCGCGCGCACAATGTCGCCGAAGTTCATGCTGCCGGTGGAGATGATGACCCCAACGATGATCAGACCAATCGAGACCTCGTAAGAGATCATCTGCGCCGCTGAGCGCAAGGAACCGAGAAACGGATATTTCGAGTTCGACGCCCAGCCGCCCATGATCACGCCGTAGACCTCCAAGCTGGAGACCGCGAAAACATAGAGAATCGCCACATTGATGTCCGACAGGACCCAGCCCTCGTTGAAGGGGATCACCGCCCAGGCGATCATCGCCAGCACAAAGCTGGTCAATGGGGCCAGAATAAACACGGTGCGATCGGCACCGGCGGGGATCACCACCTCTTTGACAACATATTTGAGCGCGTCGGCCACCGTTTGCAGCAGGCCGTAGATGCCTACGACATTGGGGCCACGACGCATCTGGACAGCCGCCCAGATCTTGCGGTCCCCGTAGACGAGGAACAGCAGCGAAATCATGACAAATGCAACAACTGCAAGCACTTGCGCCAGGATCAGAACAGCGATGCCGCCTGGGGTGTTAAAGAATTCAGCCATAGGTCCTCACACCGTGGGTATTCCGTTAGCCTCGCAATCCGCGACCACGACTTCGGCGTCGATGGTGCGCAGTCCGCGCGGGAGGGAAGGCGAGATGGTGTAGACAGCATCTGCCGTCTGATTGCCACCCTCTTGTTTCATTTTTGTGCGCACATGACGTGCAAATCCATAACCGCGGATCAGCGCATATTGCGCCGCCGCGCATTCCGCATAGTTGTCCAGATCGGCACCATTGCGGGCGCCGGTCATGGCCACGTGGAATTGCACCAGATCGCCATCCAGTAGCCGTGTCTCTACCCCTTTGTAGTCGGGGGTGAACGGCGCCTGAGACGTCTGCGGAGCCTGCGCGCAGGCTGCCAGCAGCAGAGGCGATATGATGCCCGCACGGATCACTCCGCCGCGATCTTCTCGGCGCTACGCGCCTTTGCGTTGGCGGAGAGTTCCGCCATCAGCTGCGACGACCGCGCAATCGGGTTGGTCAGATAGAAGTCCTTGACCGCAGGCAGGAATGCCGCCTTGCCCATGGCCTCAACCTCAAGCGCCGGGCCCTCATTTGCCGCCACTTCGTCAATGCGCGCCAGATGCGGCACCTCTGCCACCAGCGCACTGCGCAGTTGCGCCAGCGAGTCATAGGGCAGCTTGGCATCCAGCTCCGCGCTGAGCGCCCGCAGGATCGCCCAGTTTTCCTTAGCCTCACCGGGGGCAAAGCTTGCGCGCATGGCCAGCTGCGGACGCCCTTCGGTGTTCACGAACAGACCGTTTTCTTCGGTATAGGCAGCACCGGGCAGGATGACGTCGGCGCGATGGGCACCACGATCGCCGTGCGAGCCCTGGTAGATCACAAAGGCGCCTGCATCAATTTCGACCTCATCAGCGCCGAGGTTGTAGATCACCTCTGCGCCGTCGATGGCCGCCTCAAGGCCACCCTCGGTGACCGCATTCACATCCATCGCACCAACACGGCCGGCAGCGGTGTGCAGCACCAGAAGTTTGCTCTCGGTCATGGCCGCGTATTTCTGCGCATGGGCCAGTACCGCCAGACCATCGGCCTCACGCAGGGCGCCCTGGCCGACGATGACCAGCGTTTCTTTGCCAATCGCGCCTTCGATTTCGCCGTTGAGCAGTGTCTCGAGCGCTGCGCGGTCGGTGCCGAGGTGGGCGTAGTCATAGGTCAGATCGACCGGCTGGCCGATCAGGCCGATATTGGCGCCGTTGATCCAGGCCTTGCGCAGGCGGGCGTTCAGAACCGGCGCCTCATTGCGAGGATCGGTGCCAATCAGCATGATCGCCTTGGCGCTGTCGATATCTTCGATGGTGGCGGTGCCGACATAGGCCGCGCGGTTGCCGATCGGCAGACGGGCCTTGTCCGTCCGGCACTCAACCTTGCCACCCTGCCCTTCCACCAGCTGTTTCAGCGCAAAAGCCGCCTCAACCGGGACCAGGTCACCAATCAGGCCGGCAATCTTCTTGCCCTTCATTGCAGTGGCCGCTGCCTCCAGGGCCTCCGGCCAGGTCGCGGGCTTCAGCTTGCCGTCGACACGCACATAGGGGCGATCCAGACGCTGGCGACGCAGCCCGTCCCAGACGAACCGGGTCTTGTCGCTGATCCATTCCTCATTCACGCCGTCATGGTTGCGCGGCAGGATGCGCATCACTTCGCGGCCTTTGGTGTCGACACGGATGTTCGACCCCAGCGCGTCCATCACGTCGATGGTTTCGGTTTTGGTCAACTCCCACGGGCGGGCCGTGAAGGCATAGGGTTTCGAGGTCAGCGCCCCAACCGGGCACAGGTCGATGATGTTGCCCTGAAGGTTCGAATCCAGCGTCTCGTTCAGATAGGAGGTAATCTCGCTATCCTCACCACGACCGGTCTGGCCCATCTGGGTAATGCCTGCGACTTCGGTGGTGAAACGAACGCAGCGCGTGCAGGAAATGCAGCGGGTCATCGCGGTGCCGACGAGCGGGCCGAGATCGAGATCGTCGACGGCGCGCTTTGCTTCGCGGAAGCGCGAGAAATCGACGCCATAAGCCATCGCCTGATCCTGAAGATCACATTCGCCACCCTGATCGCAGATCGGGCAATCCAGCGGGTGGTTGATCAGCAGGAACTCCATCACGCCCTCACGGGCCTTCTTGACCATCGGCGAATTGGTCTTCACCTGCGGCGCCTGGCCTTCGGGACCGGGACGCAGGTCGCGGACCTGCATGGCGCAGGAGGCGGCAGGTTTCGGCGGGCCGCCGACAACCTCAACCAGGCACATCCGGCAATTGCCGGCGATGGACAGGCGCTCGTGGTAGCAGAAGCGGGGAATTTCCACCCCGGCCTCTTCACAGGCCTGGATCAGGGTCATCGCCCCATCCACCTCAATCTCGGTTCCGTCAATGTTGATCTTGCGGAGGTCAGACATGGTCTATTTCGCCCTCAGTAAAACGCCGATCGCGCTGTTTTTCTTGATTTCCGCACGACCAAACGTACAGAATGTTTCCGTTTTCTCATATGAGACCCCGTTTTGCGCCAGGAAGCGTTCTCCCTTGGCCCGCATCCGGGCTTTTTCCTCGTCCGAGCCGATGTAGGCGCGGATTTCCGTATCCGTATAGCCAAGAGCATTGGCACGTGCCCGCAGGCGCCGCAGTTCGGTCAGACCCTTGAAGTAACGCGCGGTAATCGCATCACAGTGGTCGGCCACTTCCTTGGCCAGAGCGACCGCGAACAGCGGATCTTCGATCTCTTGCACATCGCGCAAGGACGGCTTCGCCGCGCCCATCGACGGCAGTAGCATCAGGCAGGCGGCACAGGTCGCAATCAGGATTCGCATTGGTGAACACTCCTTGGTGAGGGAGCGACCAGAACGCGCGCAGGCGACGGCGTTATTCAATAACACCGGCGTGGGCGCGGATTGCGCGGCCATGGGATATGCCCGGCCTGCGATCACGGGGTGCAGGTTCCGCCATAGACGGCCGTATCGCCATCCAGCGGCACGGCAATATCCGCATCAAGCGGGTTGACCTGCCAGGCAATGCGCGACGTGCCGAAGTTTTCGATGCAGTAACGGGTGCTCTCGTGATGAGCGGCCAGCCGCGCGCCTTCCAGCGAACGCGAGGCTTTGGATACCGTAGTGGTAAACACCGCCAGCGTCTCTTTCTTGTTGACCGCTTTGGACTTCGCCGAGAAGGGCACGCCCGCGTAGGTCGGGCGATTGTTGACGATACCGTCACACCCCGCCAGCACTCCGCCGCAGACGGCCAGCACAGCCATGGTTTTGGTCACACCCGTGATCATCCGGCTACCCCCCGACCCTATTCGGCTGCCATGGCGCCCATGCGCCCGGACTTCTGTGCCTTGATACGGTCTTCGATTTCCTCACGGAAATTGCGGATCAGGCCCTGGATCGGCCAGGCTGCGGCGTCGCCGAGCGCGCAAATGGTGTGGCCTTCGACCTGCTTGGTCACATCCCACAGCATGTCGATCTCTTCCAGCTCGGCCTCGCCCTTCACCAGACGATCCATCACGCGCATCATCCAGCCGGTGCCTTCACGGCAGGGCGTACACTGACCGCAGCTTTCGTGCTTGTAGAACTTCGACAGGCGCCAGATCGCCTTGATGATATCTGTCTGCTTTTCCATCACGATGACCGCCGCCGTGCCAAGGCCGGAGCCCAGTTCGCCGCGCAGATAGTCAAAGTCCATGATGGCGTCTTTCATCTTCTCGCCGCGCACACAAGGAACCGAAGAGCCGCCGGGAATGACAGCCAGAAGATTGTCCCAGCCGCCGCGAATACCGCCGCAATGCTTCTCGATCAGCTCCTCAAAGGAGATGCTCATCGCCTCTTCAACCACACAGGGATTGTTGACGTGACCGGAGATCGCAAACAGCTTGGTGCCGGCGTTGTTCTGACGGCCAAAGCCTGCAAACCAATCGGGTCCGCGACGCAGAATGGTCGGCACCACGGCGATAGACTCCACGTTGTTCACCGTGGTCGGGCAGCCATAAAGGCCAGCACCAGCCGGGAACGGCGGCTTCATACGCGGCATGCCCTTCTTGCCCTCAAGGCTTTCGATCAGCGCAGTTTCTTCGCCGCAGATATAGGCCCCTGCACCATGGTGCAGGAAGACGTCAAAGTCCCAGCCGGATCCGGCTGCATTGCGACCCAGAAGACCTTGGTCATAGCATTCGTCGATGGCGGCCTGCAGCGCCTCGCGCTCGCGGATGTATTCGCCGCGCAGATAGATGTAGCAGGTATGCGCATTCATCGCGAAGGAGGCGATCAGCGCGCCCTCGATCAGCGTGTGCGGATCATGGCGCATGATCTCGCGGTCTTTGCAGGTGCCCGGCTCCGATTCATCGGCGTTGATGACCAGATAGGAGGGACGACCGTCGCTCTCTTTCGGCATGAAGGACCATTTAAGGCCGGTCGGGAAGCCCGCACCACCGCGTCCGCGCAGGCCGGAATCCTTCATGTTCTGGATGATCCAGTCCCGCCCTTTTTCGATGATGCCCGCAGTGCCATCCCAATGGCCCCGCTGTTTTGCGCCTGCCAATGTGCGCTCATGCATCCCGTAAAGGTTGGTAAAGATCCGGTCCTGGTCCTTCAGCATGTCTGCCTACCTTTGGCTGTCCTGGCGCATCCGCCAGAGTTGAAAAATGTTGACCGCTGCATAGATGAAGCCTGCAAGGGCTGCGAAATCAAACAGCAGAGCGTAGCGCCCGGCGAGCCCCAGCGCGGGGCCGATGAACAACGACATTGCCAGCCAGCCAAGCATGGTTGCGGCAATCACCAATGCGATGTGCCGTCCCTTTGCTGCCAGTGCTTTGTCGCGCTCTACGCTCATGTGGTCCTGAATATTGGCCCCTGCCCCGTAGGACAGGCGCGGTTATCGTGGTGTCAGTCTTTTTTGTAGCGGTCGTCGGCCTTGGCCTTCTTGGCGAATTCGGTTTCCTCGCCAGCCGCCAATTGCCGGGACTGTTCGATCCAGCCGTCGCGGACGATGCGCCCCTTGAACTTCAACCGGCTATCGACCCATGCGATCTGCTCATCCGTCCAGGCGGCGATCTGGTCAAAGTGGTAGAACCCCAGATCATTCAGGGTCTGCTCCAGCTTGGGACCGACACCTTTCAGCATCTTCAGATCATCGGCCTTGCCATCACGCGCTGCGGTCAGGGTTTCCGGCTTCTGTTCAACAGCGGCTCCGGCTTCTGCGGCGGCGCCCTCTGGCGATGCCGGTTCGCTGACAGCAGCTTTTTTCGGAGCGGCCTTCTTTGGGGCGTCGCTCTTTGCCTTGGCAACCTCGGCCTGTTTCACCGCCGGAAGCGGTGTTTTCGGCGCGGGCGGCGGGGTGTCGGCACTGTCGCGACCGGCAACCTTGCCGTCCTTGCCAATCCATGGCGTCAGGATCGGCACTTCGGTGCCGTCGATACGCTTGACTGTATCGCCAATATCCGCCGCCAGCTGGACCGACGCATTATACTGCGTCTTGCCGCTTTCATATTCTGTCAGCGAGGTCAGCCCCGATTTCGGCTCGGCCGCGTAGCGCCCGTTTTGCGGGCCCGGCAGCGGCACCTGACCGGCAGCCAGATCATCCAGCAGCTTGGCAAAGCCTTCAGCGGTCAGATCTTCGTAATAATCCTTGCCGATCTGGGCCATCGGGGCGTTGGTGCAGGCACCAAGGCACTCGACCTCTTCCCAGGTAAACTTACCATCCGCCGACAGGGTAAAAGGCTTGTTCGCGATCTTTTCCTGACAGACGGCAATCAGATCCTCTGCGCCGCAGATCATGCAGGACGTGGTCCCGCAGATCTGAACATGTGCAACCGATCCAGTGGGTTGCAGCTGGAACATGAAGTAGAAGGACGCAACCTCAAGCGCACGGATATAGGCCATGCCCAGCATGTCCGCGACATATTCGATTGCAGGCTTCGTCAGCCAGCCTTCCTGCTCTTGCGCACGCCACAGCAGCGGAATGATCGCACTGGCCTGACGGCCATCAGGGAATTTGGTGATCTGCGCTTCGGCCCATGTCTGGTTCTCGGGCGTGAAGGCAAAACTATCGGGTTGTTCGGAATGCAGACGACGAAGCATTAGCGGTCAATCTCTCCAAATACGACGTCCATGGTGCCAATGATGGCCGCGACGTCGGCGAGTTGGTGGCCCTTGGCCACATAATCCATGGCCTGCAGATGCAGGAAGCCCGGCGCACGCAGCTTGGCGCGATAGGGTTTGTTGGTGCCATCTGCAACCAGATAGACGCCAAATTCGCCCTTGGGTGCCTCAACAGCGGCGTAGACCTCGCCAGCGGGCACGTGGAACCCCTCGGTATAGAGCTTGAAGTGGTGGATCAGGCTCTCCATCGAGGTTTTCATATCGCCCCGTTTGGGCGGGGTCAGCTTGCCACGGGCCAGAATATCACCGGGGGTTTCGCGCAGTTTGCCGATACACTGGCGAATGATCGACAGCGACTGGCGCATCTCTTCCATACGGACAAGGTAGCGGTCGTAGCAGTCGCCGTTCTTGCCAACCGGGATCTGGAAATCGAATTCGTCATAGCACTCATAGGGCTGCGCACGGCGCAGGTCCCAGGCAAGGCCGGAGCCGCGCACCATCACCCCGGAGAACCCGTAGTTGAGGATATCCTCCTCGGTCACGACACCGATATCGGCATTCCGCTGTTTAAAGATGCGGTTCTCGGTCAGCAGCCCGTCGATGTCATCCAGAACGGATGGGAAGCTATGGGTCCAGGCCTCGATATCGTCGATCAGCGCGTCGGGCAGATCCTGATGCACACCACCGGGGCGGAAATACGCCGCGTGCAGGCGCGCACCACAGGCCCGCTCGTAGAAGATCATCAGCTTCTCGCGCTCTTCAAAGCCCCACAGCGGCGGGGTCAGCGCGCCAACGTCCATCGCCTGCGTCGTCACATTGAGCAGGTGGTTCAGAATCCGGCCGATTTCGGAATAGAGCACACGGATCAGCGACGCGCGACGCGGCACTTCCACGCCGGTCAGCTTTTCGATGGCCAGGCACCAGGCGTGTTCCTGGTTCATCGGCGCCACATAGTCGAGGCGGTCGAAATACGGCAGGTTCTGCAGGTACGTCCGGCTCTCCATCAGCTTTTCGGTGCCGCGGTGCAACAGGCCGATATGCGGGTCGCAGCGCTCAACGATTTCGCCGTCCAGCTCCAGCACCAGACGCAGAACGCCGTGTGCCGCAGGGTGTTGCGGTCCGAAGTTGATGTTGAAGTTACGGATCTTCTGTTCGCCGGTCAGGGCGTCGTCCATTTTGGAGCCGTCCATTACTTCGCCCCCTCTTTCTCGTCGCCGGGCAGGATGTATTCGGCACCCTCCCACGGGCTCATGAAGTCAAACTGGCGGTACTCCTGAACCAGGCTGACCGGTTCATAGACAACGCGTTTCTGCGCCTCGTCGTAGCGAACCTCTGTATAGCCGGTGGTCGGGAAATCCTTGCGCAGCGGATAGCCACGGAAACCATAGTCGGTCAGAATGCGGCGCAGATCCGGGTGGCCGGTGAACAGGATGCCGAACATGTCGAACACCTCCCGCTCAAACCAGTTGGCCGAGGGATGGATGGTCACGATCGACGGCAGCATCTCATCCTCGCGGATCGATACGCGCAGGCGGATCCGCTGGTTCTGATACATCGACAGGAAATGATAGACCACGTCGAACCGCTTGGCGCGGTCCGGGTAGTCAACGGCCGTGATATCGACAAGCGACGAGAACTTGCAGGTCGCATCGGCTTTCAGAAATTCGACAAACCCCGCAAGGTTCGACGGGGCAACATCGACATTCAGCTCATCAAAGCTGACATCCCAGTCGATGACACAATCAGGACGTTTGGCAGCGATCTGGGTGCCGAGTTCTTTCAGAGCTTCAGTCATATTTGTCTCTCCAACCAAAGCCACTTAACGCACAAGCGTGCCGGTGCGGCGAATTTTGCGCTGCAATTGCATCAGACCATACAGCAGCGCCTCTGCCGTCGGCGGGCAACCGGGCACATAGACATCCACAGGCACGATCCGGTCACATCCGCGCACCACGGAATAGCTGTAGTGGTAATAGCCGCCGCCATTGGCGCAGGACCCCATCGAGATCACATAACGCGGCTCGGGCATCTGGTCGTAAACCTTGCGCAGGGCGGGCGCCATCTTGTTGGTCAGCGTCCCCGCGACGATCATCACATCCGACTGGCGCGGAGAGGCACGCGGCGCGATACCGAAACGCTCGGCATCGTAGCGCGGCATCGAGGTGTGCATCATCTCAACCGCGCAGCAGGCCAGACCAAAGGTCATCCAGTGCAGCGAGCCGGTGCGCGCCCAGTTGATGATATCCTCTGCCGAGGTCAGCAGAAACCCCTTGTCCTGCAGTTCGGCATTCAGGGCCTGGGTGACAACTTCCTTGTCGACGCCAGCCGTGTTGGCTCCGGTCATCACTCCCATTCCAGGGCCCCTTTCTTCCACTCATAGGCAAAACCGATGGTCAGCACAGCGAGAAACACCATCATCGACCAGAAGCCAGCATCGCTCATATCCTTGAAGCCGACGGCCCAGGGAAACAGAAACGCAATTTCCAGATCAAAAATGATGAACAGAATCGACACCAGGTAGAACCGGACATCAAACTTCATCCGTGCGTCGTCGAATGCGTTGAACCCGCATTCGTAGGCGCTGACCTTTTCAGGGTCCGGATTGCGGACGGCCAGCACAACTGCCGCCAAAATAAGAACAATTCCAAGCCCGACCGCTACGGCCAGAAACACCAGAATCGGGAGGTATTCCCGCAACATCTCTTCCACGAGTGGCTCCTTTCCGTGCGCGCGGATTTCTGCGCGCCGTCAATTGGCGTGTTGACTTGGGGCAGTGTCTACTCCCCTCCCCCCTCACCGTCAACCAACGCATCGTTAATGGATAAACCTTCTGTAACGGGCGCGGCAGATCCACATCATGGGCCTTAAACCCTATTGTTTTCATAGGATAAGGCGTACCCGGCAAAAGGCACGCCCCAAGCCAAGAAATCAGGCATTTTTAACGGGGCTACCGCTGCCAGCTTGGTTTTTCCTTGGCAAAAAACGCGGCAATCCCTTCGGGTGCCTCCCGGCCTTCCCAGCGCTCCACCAATGCGGCAATCGTGTGATCAATCACTGCATCGTCGATTTTCGGCCCCAGATCACGTACCAATGCCTTTGCGGCCCCGACCGCCTCGGGCGCGCAGCTCAGATAGGGGGTCACCTCGGCCTCGATTGCGGCGTCCATCTCGCTGGCGGGCACGGTCCGCGCAAGAATCCCGAGATCGACCGCCTCATCAGCCCCGAACAGACGCGCCGACATAAAGACACGCCGCGCCCGCGCCTCGCCCATGCGGGCGACGACATAGGGGCCAATCGTGGCCGGGATCAGGCCCAGCCGTGTCTCCGTAAGACCCATCTTGATGTGGTCGGCCCCAATCGCGACATCGCAGACACAGGCCATGCCGACACCACCGCCAAAGGCATTGCCCTGAACCGCCCCAATCACCGGCTGCGGCAGGGTGTTGATGGCCATCAGCATCTCCGCCAGAACCCTGGCTTCGCGCGCGCGGGTTTCGGCATCCGCAGTCATCTGTGCCTGCATCCAGCCCAGATCGCCGCCCGCGCAGAAACTTTTGCCCGCCCCAGTGAGCACGACAACGCGCACCGACCGGTCCGCAGCCAGCGCAGCTGCGGCAGCCTTCAGCTCCTGTAGCATTTCGCCGGACATGGCGTTGTGCTTCTCGGGGCGGTTGAGCATGAGGGTCGCAACACCCCGATCGTCGGTGGTCAGCGTGAGTGTGGTGTACATAGAGGTCGTCCTGCCTGTCCTGCTCGCAGCCCACTGCCGGCGGGCTGCGATTTTGGTTTCGGTCCGCTGTTGTTTACGCTTCGGTGTGAATCAGCTGCCGTCGCTGCGCATTGCCTGGGCCATCTTCGCCGCGTCCTGTAGCACAGAACCGTCAAGACCCGTCTCGTAGCCAAGCCGCGTCAGATGCTCATGCACCGCCTCGGTTGCGACATTGCCTGCTGCCCCCGGCGCATAGGGGCAACCGCCCAGGCCGCCGACGGCCGCGTCGAACACCCGGACACCAAGCGAAAGCGACGCATCAATGTTGTCAATCGCCCGCCCCGCCGTGTCATGATAGTGCCCCGCCAAGCGGCTGACCGGCACCCGCTCGCGCACCGCAAGCAACATGCGTGCAATCGAATCCGGTGTTGCCTGACCAATGGTGTCGCCCAGCGAAATCTCATAGCAGCCCATGGAAAACAGCCGATCCGCCAGCGCCGCAACAGCGTCGGGGTCCGTCGGCCCGTCAAACGGGCATTCGGTCACACAGGAGATATATCCGCGCACCGGCAGATCGATATGGCGCGCGGCCTCGATGATTGGCGTGAACCGTTCGATGGATTCGGCCACGCTGGCGTTGATATTGGCCTTGGAGAACCCCTCCGACGCAGAGGCAAAGACCGCGATCTCATCCGCTTTGGCGGCCAAGGCATCCTCGTAACCGCGCATATTCGGCGTCAGCGCGGCATAGCGCACATCCGCCCCACGGTTGATCCCGGCGAGCACCTCGCCCGATCCGGCCATCTGCGGCACCCATTTGGGCGAGACAAAGCTCGCCACTTCGATCCGCCGGAAGCCCGCCTGCGTCAGGCGGTCGATCAGCGCCGCCTTCTCCGATACCGGTATATCCCGCTTTTCATTCTGCAAACCATCGCGTGGTCCGACTTCGAAAATCTCGACGCTTTCACCCACAGCACATCCTCCCAAGCTCAATTCACAAATCAAATGGCCCATCAGGCCGCAGGGCGCGGGCACGACCCGAGATCGCGCCCATGCCAGCCGTTTAGCTGTCCGCCTCCTCCAGGCGGACCAACGCGGCCCCCGCTTCGACCTGATCACCAGCCGAGGCCAGCACCTCGGCCACCACGCCGTCGCGGGCCGCCAGAAGCGAGTGTTCCATTTTCATCGCCTCAAGGATAGCGAGTCGTTCACCTTCTTTGACGCTCTGGCCTGCTTCGGCAAAAACCGCCTTGACCAGACCGGGCATCGGGGCCTCGATCACATTCTGATCCCCGCCCGCTGCCGATGCGCGGTCCAGGGGGTCAATCACCTCGAACTCAAGGCCATAGCTATCAAATACGGTGATCGTATTGCCCGATTGGGCGATCGAGGGCAGACGATTACCGCCCAGCACCCAATGTCCACCGATCCTGGTGGCGCAGACCTGGGATTCGGGGTCCTGGGGGAACTCCCAGATCTGGCGATCCGGTCCATCCACCTCAACCGTGGCTTCAAACACATCACCCTGATGGCTGAGGTGAACGGAACGGCGCATATCGGACCAAAGGGTAAAGCCGGTCTCCCAGCCGCCCTCGAGGACGCCGAGGGCCTGCATGCCGGCGGCGGCCTTCTGCTCGGGCGTCACCCCAGGCGCCTGCACCAGCTGATCCAGATCGCGCGCGATAAGGCCCGTGTCGACACTCCCCGCCGCAAAGCCCTCATGCGCCGCCAGCGCGCCAAGGAAGGCAAGGTTGGTAACCGTGCCGCCGACCTCGGTTGCCGCCAGCGCCTGCGACAGGCGCGACAGGGCGATTGCGCGGGTGGGACCATGTACGATCACCTTCGAGATCATCGGATCATACCAGGGGCTGATGGTATCCCCTGCCCTGACACCGCTGTCGGCGCGGGCCTCAGCCGGGAAGGACAGATGCGTCAGCGTGCCGGTTGCGGGCAGGAAGCCCTTTGGCACGTCTTCGGCGTAAAGCCGCGCCTCAAACGCATGGCCGGTGATGGTGAGGTCTTCCTGTTTGGCGGGCAGGCTCTCGCCCGATGCAACCCGCAGCTGCCATTCCACCAGATCAACGCCGGTGATCAGCTCGGTCACTGGATGCTCCACCTGCAGGCGGGTGTTCATTTCCATGAACCAGAACCCGTCAGGGCGCAGCCCGTCAGAGCCGTCAACGATGAACTCAACCGTGCCCGCGCCCTTGTAGCCGATGGCTTCGGCCGCGCGCACGCCAGCCTCGCCCATCGCGGCGCGCATTTCTGCGGTCATGCCCGGCGCGGGGGCTTCCTCGATCACCTTCTGATGGCGGCGTTGCAGGGAGCAGTCGCGCTCGAACAGATGCACGGCACTTTTGCCGTCGCCAAAAACCTGCACCTCGATATGGCGCGGCTGCTGGATGTATTTCTCGATCAGCACATCGGGGTTGCCAAAGGCGGTGGTGGCCTCGCCCTGCGCGCTTTTGAGCGCGTCGGCGAAATCGGCAGGTTTCTCAACCAGCCGCATCCCCTTGCCGCCGCCACCGGCAACTGCCTTGATCAGCACCGGATAGCCAATCTGATCCGCCTGATCCCTGAGGAAATCGGCATCCTGATTGGCGCCGTGATAGCCCGGCACCACCGGCACGCCAGCCGCCTCCATCAGCACCTTGGCGGCGTCTTTCAGACCCATCTTGCGGATCGCCTCCGCAGAAGGGCCGATGAAGGTAAGGCCCGCAGCCTCTACCGCATCCACAAAGCCCGGGTTCTCCGAAAGAAACCCATAACCGGGATGGATGGCCTGCGCACCGGTCGCCCTGGCAATTGCGATGATCTCATCGCCGAGGAGATAGCTGTCGGCCGGCGCCGGGCCATGCCCGATGTGGCAGGCCTCATCCGCCATGGCGACATGCTTTGCGCCACGATCGGCGTCGGAATAGACCGCCACGGTTTTCACGCCCATGGCGCGGGCGGTTTCCATCACACGGCAGGCGATCTCGCCGCGATTGGCAATCAGGATTTTGTCAAACATGGGGTTGGTCCTTTGTCTGGAGCTC